>JAEVYV010000383.1 GCA_023392575.1 Bacteroidota bacterium
CGTGTGGAACGATCATTTTAACTAAAATTAATTTCTTATGAAAAAGGCATTAAAGCCATCGTACCAAATGTCGGACAAGGCTACCCTCACCCTGGGCCTTACCGTTTTGGAAGCCCTGACGGGCAACACCCATTTTCCCACGCCTGCGCCCAGCCTGGCCACGGTGCAAGCCGCCCAAACCGCCTATACCGAGGCTTTGGGCAAGGCCCATTATGGCAGCCGCACGGACCGGGCCGACAAGAACGCTAAAAAACAGGCCCTCCTGTCGCTGTTGCGGGAGCTGTGCGATCACGTGAACGGAGTGGCCAGGGGTAGTGAGCTAATGCTGGCCACCTGCGGCTATTCCCTCAGCAAGCACCCGCATCCCCTGGTGCTGGGCACCCCCGAGCTCAAGGTAAAGCACGGCGCCAGCGGCGAGCTCATCTCCTCCACCCGGGCCGTGCCGGGCTGCCGGGTGTACCGCCACCAGTTTACCACCGAGGCGGGGGCCGTGCTGTGGCCCGAGATTGTGAGTTCCCGGGCCGCCTGCAAAATTGCCGGCCTGGTGCCGGGCCAAGCCTACAGCCTGCGCATTATTGCGGTGGGCAGGAACGACCAGACCACCAGCAGCGCCGTGGTGACCAAAATGGTGGCCTAGGTGGGCTCAGGGTAGTTTGTTTGTTTTGTTTTTGGCAACAAAGCTCCGTAAGGGGGCTTTGTGCGTTTAGGGGGAGGCCGCTTAAACACCATCTGGTTTTGGGCAGGGGCAGAAACTTCGGGGGGACTGTCAAGCACTCATAAGTTAATCAAGCAATCTCCGCTCCATCTGTCTCATTACCTTTAACTTCTGAATCGATTAATTCAAGGCTAGAAGATCCATCGTCCTCGCTTGTGATGAGTTTTTGATTTTCGAGTAGGTGCGTTATCTGTCCAACTGATTCTATCAAAGCTTTTGTCGGAAAACTGTCTTTAATTTTTTCCGGTGCCTTGATCGCAGGTTTTATCTCTGTCCCCTTGTCTTGTAATTCACGAAATAATAGAATTGAATTCTTCAATCTGCCAGCATAATCTCCATCTTGGTTAGCTGCATATTGCCTCCTAATTTGATCTAGTTCTATCTCTGCATAAAGCTCTATAAACTCCTGTTCTCGTTCAACAAGCCTCTTATGCCTTTCGCTGTTGACATTAGCCACCTTAGCTTTTGCCTCTAATGCACGTGTTGACAAGACACGGTAATGAATACTTAGTGCTACTGTCACCAAGGACCCTATAAGTGATAGCGCCTGGAGACTACCCACGTCTACGACGAAAATTATTGAGCCGTTTTCAACCGATGTAATCTCAACCTTTCCCTGTATTTCATTATTAATTACTACCTGACCAATAGCCTTTTGAAGAGAATGTGAAATCTTAGAAAGGTTATCGAAGTCCGATACATTCGGTATAGTAATTACAAGGGAGTTGGGCTCAACTTCAGGTACAATAGGTTTAATCGCGATCAGAAACTGCGCAACAAGCACCTTTAATTGATTTAGCAACTCTTCTGTGTTTCTTGCATTTCCAGGCTCAATAACCGTTGAGTCACCAGCTGAAGTAAGTATATCAGAGCTCAAAAGACCAATTACATGATCACGAAATAACCCTGTACGCTCAATCTCATTTATTGCATTGCGGACTCTATTAAGATTGAAAAATCGCCAAGCAGTTGAACCGGCTCTTTGCATATCCTGCCGTTCGAAATAAAGCTGACCATGAGCGTTTTCTAGAACAAGTTTAACTTCTGAAAGGTTCATGAAAATAATAAGCCTTTTATTTAATTGATTAAAGTATAGTTTTAGCTTTAAATCTAAAGCTTTGTCTTTCTAAAAGTGAATGATTGAAAAAGTCTTCTCTAAACATTTAACTTTTAAGAACGCTTTTGCACAAGCCACTTAAATTGCGCCCAACATATAAATATACGCAATCCCATTGCGCAAATACAACTACGCTATACCGATAGCTGCAACTCTTAATCATTTGATGGCCGCCTCAAAACTGCTCCTTCCACTCCATCTCAAACCGCACCTCTCCGTTTTTTTGTATGCCCGCATCTGTCCATCCCTGCATGCGGTAAAAAGTTTCGGCCCTTGTGCCCGGCGCCGTGCTTAACCAAACCTTTTCTTTGGTGTGGGCAAAATACCAGCGCAACATCAGGTCGTGCAGTTTCTTTCCAATGCCCCGTCCTTCGTATGCCGGATGCACAAACAAAGCCCAGATGCTGTGGCCCTGCAGATCGGCAATAGCAAAGCCCACAATTTTGTTTTCCGTTTCACACACCCAGCCCTTGCCCCGCACGGTAAGGTAGTGCTGGCAGTCTTCGTTGCGCACCAGTGCCGGATCGGACAGCCGGTTTTCTGTTACCGCATGCCGTACAAATTGTATCTGGTCAATATCGCTTAGCTGTGCTTCCCGGAAAATCATGTCAAAAATTTATACTGATCTAAAAACCTTTTGAAAAGGATTGCCTGCGATAAAAATACTGCGGATAAAAGACCGGGGGATGGTGATTTCTTCATTTTTTTGCACTATGTCTAAGCTTACGTTTACATTGATCCAGGCCAATTTGCATTGGTAGGACAATAAGGCCAACCTGGAAATGTTTGAAGAAAAGATCAACCAGATTAAAGAAAAAACCCAGGTTATTGTGTTGCCCGAAATGTTCAGCACCGGCTTTAGCATGAAGCCCGAACCGCTGGCCGAAACAATGACCGGAGACACGGTGGCGTGGATGAAAAAAACAGCCGCCGAAAAAAAAGTAATTGTAACCGGCAGCATGATTGTGGAAGAAGAAGGCCACTACTACAACCGCATGCTGTGGGTATTGCCCAACGGGCAGTACGGCCAGTACGATAAACGGCATTTGTTTGCCTTTGCTGGCGAGGACGAGCACTACACGGGGGGCAGCCAGCGGCTGATTGCTTCGGTGAATGGGTGGAAGGTGAACCTGCTGGTGTGCTACGACCTGCGTTTTCCGGCCTGGGCCCGGCAGCGCTTTGACGAGCAGCAAAACTTTGAATACGATGTTTTGATTTACGTAGCCAACTGGCCGGAACGCAGAAGCACCGCCTGGAAAACCCTGTTGCAGGCCCGGGCCATCGAAAACCAATGCTATGTGATTGGGGTGAACCGGGTGGGCACAGATGGCAAGGATATTTACCACAGCGGCGACAGCATGGTGGTGGATCCTTTGGGGGAAGTGCTGTACCACAAGGCCCATGAGGAAGACGTGTTTACGATCACCCTGGATAAAGAGCACCTGCAGCAGGTAAGGGAAAAGTTTCCGTTCTGGAAAGACGCGGACCGCTTTGAAATTTTTACGTAAAGCTGGTAGCCAGGAGCAATGCTGCTTTGTACACAATAGATCTGGCTGATACCTGGCCGCTGTCAGGGAAACCATCGCGAAACGTGAGACGGCAGACGTGAGAAAGAAACAGCCTCTTTCCCTTCTGTCATCCGTCAACCACCATCTGTCATCCTGATGGCTGTTCGTATTATTTCAACAGATGATCAACAGCAGGCGGATGGGAATCTTTTCTCGACCGTTCTTTAATCAGCTCCATTACTTTTTCCATTTTAAAATCAGCCCGGTGCCGGATGGCCTCCACCGTGGGCAGGGCTTCTACCTCGGGCATAACCCCCCGGCCCTTGGGTTCGTTTTTGTCGATGACCAGCCGAAACAGCGGCAGGCGAAAACGCACTTTGGTATGGGGCAGCACCACTTCGGGAATGAGCCAGGCGGTATTGCCATAAGCGCCGCCCCCGGTTTCTTCCCCAACGATGGTTACATTCGGTTGGTCCCTTACCGTTTTGGCAAAAAGCGAAGCCGCCGAAAACGTGTTGCCGCCGGTGAGTACATACACCTGCCCGTTGAAATGGTTTTTGGTTTTGGGCTTGAAATATTTTTGTTCATAGAAGCTGAAATGAAAATACCCGTCCTTTTTTTTACGGGTCATGAAGAGCAGGAACAAACGGTTTTGCAAATAATTGTCGATGTATTTTTTGTAGTGGCTCTTTCGTTTGACGGCGTAAATGGAGTCGGCAATTTTAAAGGGTTTGTCGGCAATGTACTTGGTCAGCAAATTGGACAGCACCACGCTGCCGCCGCCGTTGCCCCTCAGGTCAATGACCAGGTTTTGCACCTGTTGTTTTTTTATTTCCCGAAACGATTGCCGGAAAAATTTGATCAGCCTGAAATGTTTGGTAAAGCCGTTCACCTCCATAAAGGCCGTGTGGGTGGCGGTGTCCATTCTGAGGCTGCGGGTGGCCTGCAGGGCCATTTGTTTCCTTTCCTTCCGTGAGGGCCGGTGCTCCGGCGGCCGTTGCCGGGGCGTATCCGCGGCGGGGTTGTACACATCGAGCACCGCTGTTTTTAAAACGCCGGTGGTGTCCAGGTATGCCACCTCCATTTTCCGGTGCAGCCCGTAAACCGCGCCGTATAAATTGCGGAAGGTGCCCCCGTTGCTCAGGGCCTGGTATTTATGCGTGGTATTGAAGCCGTCGCCGGAGAGGTAATTAAAAAACGAATCCACAATGCGTTGCACCGGCCGTCCCTCAATGGATTGGAGCAACACGCCCCGGGTAACGTTGGTGTCTTTTCGGTTGAGGTTGGCCGTGACCATCACCGTGTCGGGCCAGGCCTTCACGCTTAAAGGCAGGGCAAAACTCCTTACCCGTGCGGCATACCGGGTGGCTGCTGCCGAAGAACGGACGCTGGTGTGGCCGCAACGGAATTTGGACACCACATAACTCAGCACGTTGCGAAACTGGTATTCGTGCAGGGAGTCGTGAAGCCGGCGGGCGCCTTCATCGAAATAATAATCAATGCTGTCTTTGGGGGTGTACCAATAAAGGCTGGGGTGCGACTCTTCCAGAATGTTTCGAAAAATGGTGTAGTCTTCCTGCAAGGCCTCCGGCGAAAATTTTTTGGCCGGATTGTAGTTTTTGCTGGCCGCACAGCCCCCGGCAAAAACTACGACCCACAAAAGCGCAAGCAGGTTTTTCATACAGCCATTTCTTCTCATTTAAATGCATTCCATCCCTGTGCGGTTATAGCATGCTTGCTTCCGCCTTTTGTAATGATCTGGGCACCCGCTTCGGCTTCGGTGATGTAGCCGATCACGCTGATCTGCTCCGAGGCCGTGATCTTGTCATAATCCTCCTGCCGGATGGTAAACAGCAGTTCGTAATCCTCGCCGCCGCTTAAGGCGCAGGCCGTGGGATCGAGGTTGAATTTAAAGGCCGCCAGCCGGGTTTCTTCGGCTATCGGAATTTTTTCCTCATACAACACACAACCCACTTCGCTTTGCTTGCAGATGTGTAAAACATCCGAACTCAACCCATCGCTTATATCGATCATGGCCGTGGGTGTGATTTCCTGGGCCGCTAAAAATTCAATGATGTCTTTTCGGGCTTCGGGTTTTAAAATCCTGCCCACAATATATTTTTCCCCCTCAAGGTCGGGTTGTACCCCGGGGCTTTCCATAAAAATGCGTTTTTCCCTTTCCAGCAGGGTCAGCCCCAGGTAGGCCCCACCCAGATCGCCGCTCACGCAAATAAGGTCGCCTTTTTGTGCGCCGCTTCTTTTTACATATTTATCCGGCGCCACTTCGCCAATGGCGGTACAGGAAATGATGAAGCCTTTTTGGCTGCTGGTGGTATCGCCCCCAATCAGGTCCACCCCGTAAAAGGCACAGGCGGCGTACACGCCTTCGTAAAACTCTTCGAGGGCCTCCAGGCTAAAGCGGTTGCTGAAGGCCAGGCCCAAAATGATTTGGGTAGGAGTGGCATTCATGGCGCAGATGTCGCTTACATTCACCACCACCGTTTTATAGCCCAAATGTTTCAGCGGTGTGTACATCAGGTCGAAATGCACGCCTTCCACCAACAGATCATTGGTCACCACGGTTTGCTTGCCAAAATGATCGATGACGGCGGCGTCGTCGCCCACGCTTACAATGGTAGAGGCATTTTGAATTTCGATATTGCGGGTGAGGTGGTCAATCAGTCCAAACTCGCCTAATGTTGAAACCTCGGTTCTATTGTCACTCATATTGGTAAGATAAATCAAGAATTTACAGGAAGGTTGCCTTTGATCCATTCCAGCAGCTCATCGTGGATGATTTTGTTGCTGGCAATAATTCCGGGTTGGTAGGGAGAGTAGGTATTTCCGTTCAGATCGGTTACCTTTCCGCCGGCCTCTTCCACCAGTAAAAAACCCGCGGCACTGTCCCAGGCCTCCAGTTTGTGCTCGTAAAAGCCATCAAACCGGCCACAGGCCACCCAGGCCAGGTCCATGGCGGCCGAACCCAGGCGCCGCACGGGTATGCCTTTTCTGATAAACCGCTCAAATACCTGCAGGGGCCCGTTGGGCTCGTCAAGATAGGTGTAGGGAAAGCCGGTTACCATGCAGGCGTTCATCACGTTTTCTTTTTTGCTGACGCTGATCGGGTTGTCGTTCAGCGTGGCGCCCTTGCCCCGCTCCGCCACAAACAGTTCGTTGATAAAAGGATTGTAGATGGCGGCCAGCACCATTTCTTTGTTGCGTTCAATACCAATGGAAATGCAACAAAGCGGAATGTGGTGGGCAAAGTTTACGGTGCCGTCGATGGGGTCAATGATCCATTTGTATTCCGAATCCTGAACCAGATCGCCGCATTCTTCGCTAAGGATGTGGTGGCTGGGAAAGTTTTGCCGGATCACTTCGATGATGGCTTTTTCTGAGGCGTGGTCTACTTCCGTAACCAAATTGTTGATTCCTTCTTTGTTGGAAACCTTGAATTCCAGGTCGTTGAACTTTCTTATTTCATCAGCTGCGGCATGCACTGCCTGAAGCAGGGTGTTTTTGAGCATGTGCAAAAATAGCTTATAGTTTGTAGTTTATGGTTGCTGGGTCGGGTGCGGAGCCTGAAACACACTGTTTGCTTCCTGCTCAATTGCTCCGGCTATCCTTTTCCTGCTGCATCTTTGCATATTTTCAAATTAACAGTAGGTTTGTTTGCTTAGAGAATTGTCCCCATTGAAGCTATCCGTCATCATAGTCAACTACAACGTAAAGTACTTCCTGGAGCAGTGTTTGCACTCGGTTCGGAGCGCTTGCCGGGGTATGGAAGCAGAGGTCATTGTGGTGGACAACCATTCCACCGATGGCAGCCTGGAGTACCTGCAACCCCAATTTGCCGAAGTGCGGTTCATCGCCAGCGGCGCTAACATGGGTTTTGCCAAAGCCTGCAATACCGGGCTGGCCCATGCTTCGGGAACCCATATTTTGTTTTTAAACCCCGATACCCTTGTTGCCGAAGACAGCTTTGCCACCTGCATTTCTTTTTTGGAAACCCACCCCCATTGCGGGGCGGTAGGGGTAAAAATGCTGGACGGGGGCGGCAATTTTTTAAAAGAATCAAAGCGGTCCTTTCCCGCGCCGCTGACCTCTTTGTTTAAACTCTTTGGTTTGTCGCGGCTTTTTCCCCGCTCCAAAATCTTTAGCCGTTACCACCTAGGGCATTTAAGTAAGGACTGCGATCAGGAAGTAGATGTTTTGGCCGGGGCATTTATGATGATCAAAAAAGAAGTGCTGGACCAAACAGGCGGTTTTGACGAAACCTTTTTTATGTATGGCGAGGACATTGATCTAAGCTATCGCATCCAAAAGGCCGGCTATAAAAACTACTACCTGGCCCAAACCCGCATTGTCCACTTTAAGGGCGAAAGCACCAAAAGAGGCAGCCTCAATTACGTGCGGATGTTTTACAGCGCCATGAGTGTGTTTGTGCGCAAACATTACGGAGGCACAAGGGCCGGGGTTTTTACGGCCCTGATTCAAACGGCGATAACGCTACGGGCTTCGATTACGGCTTTGGCAAAGGGCATCCGGTGGATGGGCCTTCCGGCAATGGATGCTCTGCTAATCCTGGTTTCTTTTTGGCTGGTCAAGGAGGCGTGGATCCACTACGTGCGGCCGGACATTGTTTACCCTGCCGGGCTGTTGTTGCTTTCCTTTCCGGCCTTTACCGCCGTGTATTTAATGGTGGCTTATTATGCCGGGCTGTACGACCGCTGTTACCGGACCCAAAACCTGATCCGCCCCACTTTTATAGCCACCTTGGTTTTGCTGGCTGCTTATGCCCTGCTTCCGGAAACCCTCCGGTTTTCAAGGGGCATTGTGGTTTTGGGGGCCCTGCTGGCCTTTGTTTTTATCCGGGTTTTGCGGTGGATGCTGGTGCGCTCCGGCGCTTTGCATGAACCGGCGGACAGGGCGGTGACGCCCTATATTTTAATTGCAGCGTCGGAAAGCGGGTTTGCGGCCCTGAAAAACTTCCTGGACCAAAAAGGTTTGGCCAAGAACATCATTGGCCGGGTAGCAGTTCACGAAGGGGAAAAAAACTTTGTGTCCCGCCTGGATGCCGTTGACCGGGTGGCAAAGGCTTTAAATGCCAGCGAACTTATTTTTTGCGCCGCCGGCGGCCTGCCGTATAAAACCATCATTGATGCGTTGGAAGATCTGCCCAGAGGGCTAAAGTTGCGGTTTCATGCGGAAGGCAGCAACAGTGTTGTGGGCAGCGATACCAGCACGGCAAACGGAAAGGTGCTGGCTCCGGACGAAAACTACAATTTGTCAAAGGCCCCTAAGCGCCGAACCAAACGGCTGGTGGATGTACTGACCGCCCTGACCTTTCTTGTTACCTTTCCCGTACATCTGATTGGTTTAAAAAAACCCGGATCCTTTTTTCGCAATTGTTTTGATGTATTGCTGGGGCGAAAAACCTGGGTGGGCTATATCGTTCATTCCCCCGCCCTGCCCAAGCTGCGCCGGGGCGTGTTGGGCTCAAACGGCCTGACCCATAAGGGCCAGCAAGCTCTTCCCAAAGAAAGCCTGAAAATGGTGGACCACTGGTATGCACAGGAATATGAGCCATTGCAGGATGTAAAAACTATTTTTGCCGGATATAAATACCTGGACAGTGAGCCTGTTCACTAAACACAGGAGTACCTTTATTAAAAACCCAACGGTTGTAAGGAATGGCAAGGATCATTGACATAAAAATCCCCAAGGCAATCGCCGCAATGCTCAACCTTCCGGAGAATGATCCGGGCAGGCAGCAGTTGAAGGTGTTGAAAAAGCTCTTGAAGAAAGCAAGGTTTACCGAGTTTGGCCAGAGGTACCATTTTGATGAAATTGTGTTGAGCAAAAACATCGGCCGGGATTTTCAGCAAAAAGTGCCGGTTCATGATTACAATAAAATTTACGAGCAGTGGTGGAAAAAAACCCTGGACGGCGTGCCGGACGTGACCTGGCCCGGAAAAATAAAATACTATGCCCTGAGCTCGGGCACTTCGGAAGCGGCCAGCAAATACATTCCCGTAACCAGGGAAATGCTGCGCAGCAACAGCATTAATTACATCCGCCAGCTGATTTCTGTCTTTACCTATGAGCACCTGCCCCGCAACGCCGTCACCAAAGGGTTTTTAATGCTGGGCGGCGCCACCGATCTGCAAAAGGGCAAGGCCGGCTGGTATGCCGGCGACCTCAGTGGCATTTTGGCCAAGAACCGCCCGTTTTGGTTTCAAACATTTTACAAACCCGGCGGCCGCATTGCCAAGATCAAAGACTGGAATGAAAAGCTGCATGAGATTGTGGAAAAAGCCCCCTCCTGGGATATCGGTTATATAGTCGGGGTGCCGGCCTGGTGTCAGATGTGCATGGAAATGATCGTTGAACACTACAAGGTCAACACCATTCACGACATCTGGCCCAACCTTGGTTTTTTTGTGCACGGCGGGGTTTCCTTTGAGCCCTACAAAAAAGGATTTGAAAAATTACTAGGCAAGCCCATTGTTTATATTGAGAACTATCTGTCCAGCGAGGGCTTTATTGCCTACAAGGATAAAGAATACGCCAAGGGCATGAAGCTCATTTTGGACAACAACATCTTTATGGAGTTTGTGCCCTTTGACCAGAAAAATTTTGACGCCGATGGTAAAATGGTGGACAACCCACAGGCCCTGATGGTAAACGAAGTGGAAGAAGGCAAGGAATATGCCCTGCTGATGAGCACCAACTCCGGCGCCTGGCGCTACCTGCTGGGCGACACGCTTCGCTTTGTGGACAAGGAGCGCAAGGAAGTGGTGATCACCGGAAGAACCAAACATTTTTTGAGTTTGGTAGGCGAGCACCTGAGCGTGGAAAACATGAACCGGGCCATCCAGCTGGCAAGCGAAGAACTCAATATTTCCATTCCCGAATTTGCGGTGGTGGGTTTTCCCTACCAAAACCTGTTTGCCCACAAATGGTATGTGGCCTGCGACGACGAAGTGGACACGGACCTGCTGATCAAAAAAATTGACCAGCACCTTTGCGAACTAAACGACGACTATGCCGTGGAGCGAACCAGTGCCTTGAAAGAAGTGTTCATAGAAAAATTACCCGAAGAAGCCTTTATTAAATTCATGGAGTCCAAGGGCAAATTGGGCAGCCAGCATAAATTTCCCAGGGTGCTCAAAGGCAAGATGCTGGAAGACTGGAATGCGTTTTTAAAAACGCACGATGGACCGGGCACCAAAAAATGATGATCAGAAATTCCGAAGACCAAACGGAGCGTCGCAAGCAAAGCCCCATGGCAGCACCGGCGCCGATAAGCTAAAAAGCAAAATTTGTCCACAGAGGGCCGGACCAAAGCAGTTGGATTGCGTCCAATCAATCGAAAAAATAAAAACCAAACTAAGTTTCCCTTCGTCCTTCTAACTTCGCCCCGTTTAGCTATGGTTGATGCTTTAATAAAAGGGATTACACTGGGCCTGTTGCTTGCCATCTCTGTAGGCCATATTGTTTTTACGGTTATCAAGCAAAGCTTGAATAACGGCACGGCGGGCGGTCTGGCGTTTATTGCCGGCATTTCGTTTAGCGACATCATTCTGGTGGTGCTGGCCAATTTATTCACCAACCTGTTTGATGTGTTGAGTGCCCACAAAAAAACACTGGCGGTTGTGGCCAGTATTTTTTTGATTCTGGTGGGCGTGTATTACCTGTTCTTTAAAAAAGTAAAGGTCAATGCCGAAGGCGCTCAGGCCCTTGTTTTCAGAACCAAGGACTACCTGAAAATATTTACCATGGGTTTTATCATGAATGTGCTCAACCCGGGCATCATTATTTTTTGGTTAACCACATCAACCACCTTTATTGACGACAGCCTGAACAACCGGGTGGTGATTTTTGGAAGTGCCTTATTTTTGGCCCTGCTGGCCGATGTGATCAAGGTGTTGTTGGCAAACAAGATCCGCAAACGGCTGACGCCCAAAAACATCCACCGCATCAATCAGGTGAACGGGGTGATCCTGATTGGTTTTGGAATTGCCATAATATTGCTTCAGTAATCATAGCCTGTGAAATCGAAATCAAAATCAAGGGGAGCAAGGATCTGGACCGGGATCAAGAGGACGTTTATCATCCTGTTTTTGCTGCAATTGGTTTACATCATCATTTTAAAATGGATCGATCCTCCGGTAACCCTGACGCAATTGGGCAGTTGGATCAGCGGCAACGGGTTGAAAAGGGATTATGTGGACCAGGAAGACATTTCCGATCACATGAAGCTGGCCGTTATTTCTTCCGAGGATCAGGTCTTTCCCGACCACACGGGTTTTGACTGGAAGAGCATTGAAAAAGCCATGAAGTACAACCAAAAAAAACCCAACCGCATTCGCGGGGCCAGTACCATCAGCTAGCAGGTGGCCAAGAATGTGTTTTTGTGGGAGGGGCGGGATTGGGTGCGCAAAGGCTTGGAAGTGTATTTCACAAAAATGATTGAATGGGTCTGGGGCAAGAACAGGATTTTGGAAGTGTATTTGAATGTCATTGAAACGGGCAACGGGATCTTTGGTGTGGAAGCGGCCGCGCAAGCGTATTTTAAAAAGTCCGCCAGCAAGCTTTCCCGCAGGGAAGCGGCCCTGATTGCGGCCTGCTTGCCCAACCCCAAAAAATACACGGTCAAACCGGCATCGCCTTTTGTGGCGGCCCGGGCCAGCTGGATCATGAAGCAAATGGCAAACCTGGAGGGAGATGCGGATGTGCAAAAGATCATCAAGCCGGAGGTGAAATAATGTTCTTAGGTGACGTTGTGGGAAATTGATGATTTATTATTGATAATTGATTATTGGTTTGCTTGCTCAGAGTTTCAGCCAATAACCTCATTTCTTCCTGAACACCGTGTCAATGATCCCAACAGCCATTTGCAGGCGCTGGGCATCGGTTCCCGAAATTTCGGACCACATGGTGCGGCTGTTGACCAGGATGTCCTTATACATTTTAAAAAGTTTGTTTCGAAAGTGCAGGTCCGGGTACTCCCGCAGTTCGTCCTTTGTCCAGGGCAGATCGGTTGAACAAAGTAAATAAAGGTCGTAGCGGCGGCGGGCAATTTGTTTCAGAATCCAGGTGTGGCAGTTTTCAAAAGCCACTTCGCACCACACCTTCATCACATACATATCGGTGTCGATGAAATAGAGGTCGTTCTTTGCCTGGGCCAGCATGGTTTCTTCCAGCTTCAGCTGGCCGTGGGCAATCGTCAGCAGATCATCAAAGGTATAATCCATGCCGTTTTCCAAAAGATATTCCCGGGCAAACTCGGGGCACCAAACCGTTTGGTAATGATCGGCCAGTTGGCTGCACAAGGTGCTTTTGCCGGTCGACTCCGGACCTATGACCACAATTTTTTTCATGGGGCCTCAAAGGTAACGACTCGCTTTGCTTGCGCGGCCCTTTGTTTCCACTCCATCAGCCCGCCAACGGCCAGCACCAACAAAACCACGTAATAAACACTGGTAAACACCAGTCCTTTTACAAAATACAAGGGAATGGAAGCAATGTTGGTTGCAATCCACCAATACCAGCTCTCTACTTTTTTCTTGGCCATCAGCCACATGCCGGTGTAGGCGGTTGCCGAAGCAAAAGCATCGGCCCAGGGAATGGCGCCGGAGGCAAAAGCCTGCTTCAAGTACACTAGAGAAAAATAAACCGCCGCGTAAAAAAATAAAAAGAACCCTATTTGGTGCACCCACTGCCGGGCATTGGAAAAACGAATGTGCAGGACGTGTTGCTGCTGCCGGTCCTTTTTGGCCCACAAAATCCAGCCGTAAATGCTAACCACCGTGTAATAAAAATTCACGCTGGCCTCGCCAATCAGGTGGTATTTAAAACTGAGATAGATGTAGATAATGGTATTGGCCAAGCCAACCGGGTAAACCAAAATGTTTTCTTTTTTTGAAAACCAAACACTGGCGATTCCCGAAAACACGGCAACGTATTCCAGCCACGATGTGTTTTTGATGCCTGTGGTGAACTGTTGAATAATTTCTTGCATGAGCGCCTGCAAACCTAAGTGAAATTAAAAGGCCCTGTACCATTTTCCCGGTTTCAGGTATTCTATACCTTTTTTTGTTTTGAACCGGGTGGGCAGCTGTGAGCGCCCCTGGGGTGTGGGCCCCCAAACAATAAAATGCAGGTGCGGGGTGGCCGAATACCCGGTGCTTCCGGCCTTTGCAATAACATCGCCTTGTTTTACGCTATCGCCGGTACTGACTAGCACCCCGTTGTACTGCAAGTGCCCGTAATACGCATGGGAGCCGTCGCTGTGCCGGATGACCACCTGGTTGGCCTTTCCCAAATATTTTTTGCTGATGCCGCCTTGCGAAAACCCTTCTTCTGTGCGCACCACGCCTTCACGGGCGGCGGTAATAAGGGCGCCCTGCTTCATTTTAAAATCCAGTGCCAGGCGGCCGCGGTGCGAGAACCGGGAGTTGTACCCTTGTAGCAACAGGTGCACCTTTCCTTTGGGATAGGGCAGGGCATACACATAGCTGGTGTCGTTTTCATACTCCTGCCAACTGGCAAAACGGTGCTGCACCCCACAGGAGGCCAAACAAAAGAGCAGTATGAACAAAACCATCCGCATGCTTCAAAACTAAAAAGCACCTCAATGAGATGCTTTTAAAATTTATGTGACCAAAGGTTGTGAATGAACTTTTGCGGAAGGTTATTCTGCTTCGGCCACCACTTCCTTCACCTCCGGGATCATTCTTTTCATCATGCCTTCAATGCCGGCTTTCAGCGTAATCATGGAGGAGGGGCAACCGCTGCAGCTTCCTTGCAGCATCAGGTTCACCACGCCTTCATCATAGCTTTTAAACTGAATGGCGCCGCCATCCATTTCCACCGCCGGCCGAACGTAGTTATCCAGCAGTTCCTTGATGCGTTTGACCACATCGCTATCATCGGCATGCACATCGTTGGTGCTTTCCACCTTGCGGGTGGCTACTTCTTCTTCGTTGATGACCACCTTGCCTTCTTCCAGGTAGCCTTTCAAAAACTCACGGATGGCGGGAATCACATCGTTCCAGTCGGTATCCGAGGTTTTGGTAAGGGTAACAAAATTGGAAGCAATGAACACGGCTTTAATAAAAGGAAAACCAAAGAGCTCAACCGCCAGCGGCGAAGGCTTTGCGCTTTCCACATCTGGAAAATCAATGCTTTTGCCGGGATACAAAAGCTTGTTGGCCACAAACTTCATGGTTTCCGGGTTGGGGGTCATCTCGGTGTATATGCTGATAATGGGATTTCCTGTTTTAATCATATTGCACTGTTTAGTCGCACAAATTTACCACCATTCCTGTTAAAAGCATGCTATGAAACCGCATTTTACCGATTTCGTAAGAGAGGCTGATTGGGAGACAGGTGCAAAGGTCGTGGTTGCCGTTGAAGCAGCATTGATCCAAAAGCTGCTTCGGAAAGAACAACAGGTGCCTCCATATCGGTATTTTAAATACTTTGTTTGGATATCGGCTGCATTGCTGCTGTTTAGCATTTGTTGCGCTGAGTCCGACTATCGGCGGATCGCACCCTTGTACAACATCAAAGCCTTCGGCCGTTTTCAGCTATCGGCAGGAAGACCACTACACTTTAAAAAATTCTAAAAACTCCGCTTCAATCCTAAGGTGATATAAAACATGTTTTCTCCCCTTTCCGAAAGATCGGGGCGGTTGGCCACCGTAATCAGGTTTTGCGGCAGAATGTAGGACGGCGTCGCCAGCAGCATCCAGTTGTTTTTTATGTAAATAATGGGCAGGGAAGCCTCGTAAGCCAGCAGGGCGAACCGCTGTACATGTTCTGTTACCGGTTCGCCGGGGCCGGGAAAAAAGGGCAGGCCCGCTTTCTTTTTATAATACGTGTTGGTAAAGTTTTGCGTGCCGGCATAAGCATAGACCGAGGGGTCAAAAACCCAGGCGCTGCCGTTGTTGTTTTCCATGCGAATGAGGTGATCCAATCCGGCGGTAGTGCCAAAATCGGTTTTGTCGCTGAACTTCACATCGCCCCCAACCGTTATGTTCACGATCTTGTTCAAACGGCTGATGTTGACGCCTGTTTGGGCCTTAAGTGCCGATTGCACCAACTGGCTGCTTTCTTTGTAAAAAGGCTTGAGCACATACATGTTGGTCAGCCATTTTTCGGTAAGGTTTTGATAACCCGCGGTGGCAACCGTTCCGGCGTATTCAAAAGATTGCAGTTGGTTGTGGACAAAAATGGGTGCGGCGTTGACGTAAAACTTAGGTGAAAACCAAATTTCCGCCATTGGGAAAAAGCCCGTGCTTTTCAAGCTGTCGGTGCGGCCGTAATAATTGAGGTTGCTGTTGTAATTAACGCTTAGTTTGAATGCAGCTTTTGTAGCACCGCTATCATTTTGTGCATGCGCCAGCAAAGCGCTACCCATACCAAACAGTACAAATATTTTTTTCATGGCGTATTCTTTTAAAAAAACATCCCATCCAGAAAAGCTGAATGGGATGCGTTACATAGGGATCAATCTTATCCTTTTTTCAATTGGCCCTTGGCCTGTGTTTTTCCTTTGGCTTCTCCATTCACAGAAGAACCATTGCTGTTGGCATTTACATCAGCACTTGTTTCTGCTTCGGTTTTCGCGCCGAAAATGGCGGAATTTTCATGGGCATGTTCTTTTGCTTCGTCAGAGGCGTGTGCAGCAGCCTGGGTTTTGGCACGGGCTTCCGCATCAACCTTGGCTTCGGTTTTTGCTTTGGCTTTTTTTGTGGTTTTGATGGTAGCGTCCTTTTCTGCTTTCACCTTAGCCTTTGCTTTGGTGGTTTTGCCTTCTACTTTATCAAGGGTGTTCTTTCCATCAACATTTACACTGGCATCTGTGCCTGTAGAAACATCGGCCCTTGTTCCAAACACAGCGGAATTTTCATGGGCATGCACCTTAGCCTGCTTTGAAGCATGCACTTCGGCTTGTGCATTTACTCTGGCGTTTTCTTTCACTGTGTTTTTCGCGGCGGTAGCTGTTGAGGCAGTAGTTGCCAAAGTTGCTTTTGTAGCATGGGTGGTTTTAGCGGCAGCATGGGCAGCAACCCTTGTTGCAGCATTTACGTTTACGGCTTTGGTTGTGGCGCGGGTGCTGTTGGCAACGCCCAAGCCAACCTGGGCAAAGGAAACAGTTGCTGCAAAATTGGCTGCTAGTAAAAGCATTGATGATTTAATTGTCTTCATAGATCAAGTGTTTTTTGGTTTTCGTGATACATAGAGTTGAGGGAAGAAAAAAAGTTTAAAAGTGTGGATAACATTTTTTTAACGAAGGACAATACTTAAATCTTTTTGCTCCTGGCCGTATTGCTACTATTTAGCTTTAGTTGTGTCACTCACTTGTACACCTTGTTCTTTATTCTGCATGATTGTTATTGCACTATTATTTACAACAGTGTTTACGGCGGGTGCTACAGATGCTTTTTGCCTCAGCATGACAAATGAGGGATGGGAATAGAATAATAGCCAAAAAAATGCCTGCAAAATTTTGCAGGCATAAAACGAATTAAACAAATTATACTATTTACTGCACAATCATCAGCTTGGCATAATTCAGCATGATCTTTTTTTCTCCGTTTGCATCAAATTTTATGGTAGCTACCGGGTTGTGACTGGAGCCTTCCAGTTTGATCACTTCACCAAATCCGAACTTCTGGTGCTCTACCCGCATGCCCTGTTCCAGTTTGCTAATATCGCTGGGTACAAAATTGGGCGAGGGCACGTGGGCCACTTCTTTGGGCTTTCCGTTGGCCCCTCCAATTAAGGTGGAAACAAAACTTTTCTCGCGGGCTTCGGGTTTGGGGTTAGCAAATCCCCGTTGCATGCGTTCAAAGGCATTGCCCATCATTGCGGAACTCTGGTTCTTTACACCGCCGCCGGCAAAGGACCGATCAATATATTCCGCCGGAATTTCATCGATAAACCGGCTGATGTCGCTTTGTTGCAGGTTGCCGAATTTGTAACGGGTATTGGCGTGGCTCAAATACAATCTTCCCTTGGCCCGGGTAATGGCCACATAAAACAGGCGGCGCTCTTCTTCCAGTTCTTCACGGGTATTAATGCTCATGGCATTGGGGAACAATCCTTCTTCCAACCCGCCGACAAACACCACCGGAAACTCCAGCCCCTTGGCGGCGTGTATGGTCATCAGCTTTACGGTATCGGCATCGGGGTCTTTTTGATCGGCATCGGTCAGCAGGGTAATTTGTTGTAAATAGGTGCCTAAACCTTTGTCACCCACTTCTCCGCTTTCTTCACTCAAAGGCGTTTCGGTAAACTCTTTAATGGAGTTCAGCAACTCCTGCACGTTCTCGTAGCGCTGCACCCCTTCGGTGCTTTTATCGTTGAACAGTTCTTTTACAAAAGCGGTTTGCTTGCCTACATGAAAGGCAATGTCGTAGGCGTTTTTGGTTTCCAGCATGCTGTGGAAGCTGCGGATCATCAGTACAAATTCTTCGATGGCCTGAAGGGTGCCGGCTTTAAAGCCAAACATCTGGGCATTCTCCAGCACCTGCCACATGCTGATGTTGTTTTCATTGGCCGCCAGGATGGCCCGGTCCACGGAAGTTTTACCAATGCCCCGCACCGGGTAGTTGATGATGCGTTTCAGCGCTTCTTCGTCCTTGGGATTGACAATGATGCGCAGGTAGGCAATGTAGTCCTTGATTTCTTTTCGCTGGTAGAAAGAAATGCCTCCGTAGATGGTGTAGGGAATGTTCATCCGCCGCAGGCTTTCTTCAAAGGAGCGGCTTTGCGCATTGGTGCGGTAGAGAATGGCAAAGTCTTTATTGTTGTAATGGTTGCGCAGCTTTTGTTCCTGGATCTGGTCGGCCACAAACTTGCCTTCGTCGTTATCCGTCATGGTGCGCACCAGCTTTATTTTTTCCCCGGCCGCGTTTTCGGTAAACAGGGTTTTGGGAATCTGGCCCTTGTTGTTTTTAATGACTTCGTTGGCAATGCTTAGGATGGTCTGCGTGCTGCGGTAATTCTGTTCCAGCTTGATCACTTTTACGTCATCATAATCTTTCTGGAACTGCAGGATGTTTTGAATGGTGGCGCCGCGGAAAGAATAAATGCTTTGGGCATCATCGCCTACCACGCACACATTTTCGTGCACGGCGCCCAGCAGTTTAATGATCTCGTACTGGGCGGGGTTGGTGTCCTGGTACTCGTCAATTAAAATGTATTGGAATTTGTGCTGGTATTTGTGCAGCACTTCGGGAAAGGCCTTCAGCAGTTCGTACATCTTAAACAACAGGTCGTCAAAATCCATAGCCCCGTTTTTAAAGCAGCGCTTGCTGTAGGCATCATAGATCTGGCCAATCATGGGGCGGTTGGCCCTGATGTCTTCCTGCTGTATATGGTAATCGGTCAGGTATTCTTTGGGGCCCACCAGGGCATTTTTGGCGGCCGAAATGCGGTTGTACACCACATTGGGTTTGTAGTGCTGGGGATCGAGGTTTAGTTCATTGGTAACGGCTTTAACCACGCTTTTGGCGTCGTCGGTATCGTAAATGGTAAAGGAGTTGGGGTAACCAATGCGGTGCGCCTCGGCCCGCATGATGCGGGCAAACACGCTGTGAAAGGTGCCGATATATAAATTGCGGGCCTCGCGGTTGCCCAGAATGTGGCCAATCCGCTCCTTCATTTCTGCGGCTGCCTTGTTGGTGAAGGTCAGCGCCAGTATGTTAAAGGCATCTACCCCGCTGGCCATCAGGTGGGCAATGCGGGTGGTCAGTACTTTGGTTTTTCCACTGCCGGCTCCGGCCACAATCATCAGCGGTCCTTTTGTGGTTAATACAGCCTCACGCTGCCTGTCGTTCAATCCCTTCAGGTAATCTTGCATAATAAAACTTCAGTTTTGGCCCATTTTCATTGCGGGCATGTAGAAGAATGCGAAGGTAATTTTTTGGCCCCGGTTTTAGTAAAGCTTTCTGCGGTTCAGGCGTATAAATATTGTGAATTAATAAAAACCGTGGGGCTGTTTTTAAAAAAGCCTGGCAAAATTGCCCATCCTGGTCTGCTTTTCCTTGTTGTCTTCCTCGTTCCGGCTTCGGAATAAGCCGGTCATAATGGCATCGACTCCAAATCCGAAGACAATTCCCGAAGAATCTTTTACCGGAGATGCAAGTTTTTTCGCAGATCTGATGGAAATCATTACCGGGCTTTTGGCTTCTTTGTACCTTTCCTGCCCCATTATTTACATTTTCTGTGAAAAGAAAAATCAAGTACTACCGGCTTACCTGGATGAAATACGATCTTCCTGCCGGTCTTTCCGTGTTTTTGGTGGCCCTGCCTCTTTGTATGGGCATTGCCCTGGCTTCGGGGGCGCCTTTGTACTCCGGCATTCTTTCGGGCATTATTGGCGGCCTGGTGGTTTCCCTAATCAGTGGGTCTGCGCTGGCTGTGTCGGGTCCGGCGGCGGGGCTCACGACGGTGGTGGCCGCGTCCATTGCCACGCTGGGCGACTTTCGGGTGTTTTTGCTGGCCGTGGTGGTGGCGGGCCTGTTTCAAATAGTCCTGGGTTTGCTTAAGTTGGGCAGCATTGCCAATTATTTTCCTTCTGCGGTGATCAAGGGCATGTTGGCAGCCATCGGCATTATTTTGATCTCCAACCAAATTCCCCTGGCCCTGGGTTATGACCAGCCCGATTTTTGGCGCAGCGGTTTTTTGCAATTGCTTTCATACAAAGATTTTTTTGGAAGTTTTCAGGAGCTCAGCCGCCATACAGCTACCGTGGCCATGGTGATTACCCTGGTTTCGCTTATCGCCATGGTGGGGCTGCAAAAAAGCCGTTCGAAAAAATGGAAGATGGTGCCGGCACCCCTGGTGGTGGTGGTTCTGGGCATTGCCATCAACTACTTGTTTCATATCCTTCCTATGGTGTCCTCGCTGCGGGAAGCGCAGTTGGTTTCCATTCCCTCCAACGTGTTTGCTCAAATTTCCTTTCCCGATTTTGGCCAGCTCTTTGCCCACACCCGGATCTGGAAAGACGGTGTGGTGATCGGACTTTTGGCCACCCTGGAAACCTTGTTGTGTGTGGAGGCCATAGACAAACTGGATCAGCACAACCGCATTACGCCGGTGAACCGCGAACTGGTGGCTCAGGGTCTGGGCAACATAACCTGCGGTCTGCTGGGCGCCATTCCCATGACGGCGGTGATTGTGCGGGGCGCTGCCAACGTGGATGCCGGCGGCCGAACCAAACTCTCGTCCTTTACCCACGGTCTGTTCCTGCTGCTGGCGGTCGCCCTGGTGCCTTCGGTTTTGAGCATGATTCCCTATGCGTCCCTGTCTGCCATTTTGTTGGTTACGGGCTACAACCTCACCAAGCCCAAACTTTACCGGGCCATGTGGAAGCTGGGATGGAAGCAGTTTCTTCCCTTTTTGCTGACCATCGTTGTGATCCTGCTGACCGATCTTTTGATCGGCGTCAGCATCGGCTTGTTGCTTTCCATCTATTTTATCATTCAAAACAACTTCCGGGCCGAGTACCGGATCACTCAATCCATGCAAAACGGTACGGAGCTGTTTTATATTCGGTTAAACTCCAACGT
>JAEVYV010000334.1 GCA_023392575.1 Bacteroidota bacterium
TCTGGCAGCGGGCACTCCTGTTGTCTCAACCAATTTTGGGGTTTTGGATGATTTTTCTGAGTTGATCAGCATTGCTCAAAACCAGGATGAATTTAGGCAACTGCTGGTTTGGGAAATGGAAAACGACACAGAGGACAAAAAGATAAAAAGGCAAATGGCCGTTAAAGAAAACAACTGGGAAAATCGGGCCGAGTTGCTTTCCGAGTTTATTCAAACATTAGAAAAAGCGAAATGCAATTGATTCCTTAACACCACCGCCACATGAACTCTGACAAACGATTTTCTGACACTCAGCTACTAGAACTAATCATTAGCACCTTTCTAGTGCTGTTTATGCTGGCATTGTTTATAAAAGTACTGTTTTACTAGGCCATGAATCTGAGTTTAAGCCCAAACATAAAAAAGGCATTCACCCTGGCTTTGTTGATTAGCCTGGTGCTTATAAGCACATATTATATTGCTTATATGGGGTCTGCATACGGTATAGCGCTGCCTATGGTTATTATAGCCAGCGCCATTGGGATGTACACTTTAATCAATTACAGGTTCGGCTTTTATATGGCCATTGTTCTTGGCTTTACCATTTTTTTTATGGGCCGCCTGATGGGAGACGCCCTTCTATTCAGTTTCGTTGTGGACGCCCAAATAAATGCAGCATTTGCAGGCCTGATCATCCACAAAGTCATTCGCAGAGAGCCTTTTTTAAAAAATACCCGCCACACCATTACTTATGCTTATTTGATTTACACCTTATATCTCCTGCTTCAAATCTTTAACCCGGAAATGGATTCGATAGCCGGATGGTTTCTGGTGATCCGAAAGTTTCTCCAGTTTGTAATGATCTTTTTCATCGCGGCCAATGGCTTTGACAGCATTAAGAGAATTCGGTTTTACCTGCTTTTTTGGACAATTTGCGCCTTTGCTGCAGGCGCTTATGGGTGCTATCAGGAATGGTTCGGACTTTTTGATTTTGAAATGAACTGGATTTGGAGCGTACCCGGAAGGGCGGGGCTTTACTCTTTGGACAATGGTAATTTTAGAAAATTTGGAACCTTGTCTGGACCTGCCGCCTATGGCATTCTTATGGCGGCATCAGGTTTGCTGATGTGCATTTTGGCCATCCGGAACAAAGCATGGTACAAAAGGGTGTTGTTGCTCTCTGCCGCAGCCTTTGTCCTTCTTGGCATGGCTTATTCGGGTACGCGGACGGCTTACTTCATCTTTGCGGCCGGCTGTGTATTGTACATTTTAATGACGATAACCAATAAATCAACTCTAATCGTAGCCTGTTTGTTTCTTATGGGGTTTGTGGTACTCC
The DNA here is from genome assembly GCA_023392575.1 of Bacteroidota bacterium. Lineage (GTDB taxonomy): Bacteria > Bacteroidota > Bacteroidia > Chitinophagales > Chitinophagaceae > Flavisolibacter. The sequence goes on from JAEVYV010000334.1 coordinate 1,319, forward strand.
TGTGGGGCCCTATTTATGGAAACTCCACGATCAATAGAAAACGAAGTACGTTTGAGTTTTCAGACGACGCCTCCATGGCCGTTAGAGATGTGAACCGGGCATTTATTCAGCCATATATTTATAGCCACCCAATTGGCGGGGGACTGGCCACCAGCGGCCTTCAGGGGGGGCTGTATAACCCCAACCACTACCTTGCGGGGTTTCCTCCCGATAGCGGTTTTTTAAAAACCGTTATTGAAACAGGATGGATTGGCTTTTTCTTCCAATGCCTCCTGTACTGCCTTATTTTATTGGCCGGGGTACGGGTTTTTTATCGCACCCAGGACGAAACAATTAAAACATACAGCTTGACAGCGGTAATTGTTGTCTTTAGCTTTATCGTTTCGCAATACGGGCAGGTGTCCATAGGCCAGTTCCCCGACTGCTTTTTGTTTTATTCATTATTAGCTATTATTGTACGGCTTTCAAAACTTAAGAACAACCAATCAATCAATTAATTCTTTTAGCATGAAAAAATTAATGGGACTCTTGTTTTTAATCGTAACCTGCCAGGCCCACAGCCAATCCATTATTGACTCGTTGAGTCGAGTAAAGCTTGGCCTCCGCGATACGGTTGGCGAAGCACTGGCGGAACTGGCGTTGAAAAATCTTCAAGTCAAGGTGCTGGACAAGGAAATTGAAGTCAACAAATACAACTGGCAGCTAAACAAAGCTTCCTGGCTCAACAACTTGCGGGCTTCTTTTAACATGAACGAAGCCAATTTAAAAAGCACTCCTGTAGTAAGTGGAGAACGAAATATTTTTTACCCTCGCTACAATTTTAACCTCACCGTTCCGTTGGGAGACTTCATAACCAATCCCAAACAGTCTAAAATTGCAAGAACGCAATATGAACAATCGCAAGTACGAAAGGAGATCGAAATCAATTCTTTGAAAGAAGCTATAAAAGTTGCCTACCAAAACTATAACATGCACAAAACGCTCCTGGCCCTGCAGGAGACCGCTCTGCAGGACGAAACCCTCATTTTTAGCCAGGTTGAAGCAAAGTTTAAAGTTAATGGCGTACCCTTAGAAACCTTTACACAAGCCTCAAAAAGACTAAGTGATGTTCTGGCCAAAAAAATCACCCTTATGAGAGATGTGAATGTTTCTAAATACCAATTGGAAACGTTAATCGGCATGCGGCTGGAAGACGCCTTGGCAGCAATAAAAAGATTATAATGTTTGCCGTTTGGTTGAAATAAAAAAGAACGAATCAGGCGGACCGATTCTGTAAGACTTCATCGATAAACACCACTTTTGAATGCCTGGTTTTTAAGAAGGACTTGTTTGCCTTGCTGATTTTTAATAGTGCCAGTGTTTGCCGCATCATAAACAAAGGCATGAAAAAAATTGTCTTTAGCATGCGTTTGTCCTCGGCCTTTATCGCCACGATACCGATAAAGGAAAGTACAAACAAAGAAAAAATTACCATCCACCAATAACCAGCTGCCGGAGCGATAAAAAAATCAATAATCATAAACGCCAAAGCCAAGGCGACCACTACGAACATGGGCGGCCTGATGGTGACGAAAGCACAATAAAACTGGTTAAAACTTCCCTTTGCTATTGCTCGTTTCAACAAGGAAAGCCCTAGTTTCAAATATTTAAATTGGGCATTGATCCACCGGGTTCGCTGCCGCTCCAACGCCGCTCCGTTGGCAATTTTTTCGTCGTATAAAACAGCCTCCTTGGCAAAGGCAATAAGGGGGAGCCGCTCCAGCAAATGGGCCTGGAGCTTTTTATCAAACCCACCAAGCAAATGATGATAAACCACTTCTTTGTACAACTTAAGGTCAATAGCTACCCCTGACCCCCATATGGCTGACGACAAGCCCAACTCCATTCGCATTTCCCTTTCCAGAAAAAAATTGAAGATGTCCCCAATGGCATCCATACGGGCAAATACCGTATCTGTGTTTTTGGGCTTGAAATCAGCCTGTACCGCCCTGAATCCCTTGCGGAAATAATCATTCATTGCCTGCATGAATTCCGGATGAATAAGGTTATCAGAATCAAAAATGATCAAGGCATCGTGTTCCTTTTGGAACTGCTTAATGGCAAAATCAATCGATTTGATCTTTGCATTTAAAGGCACCTCGGGCCTTAAGATACTGATGCGGTGATCAGAGAACCGGAGCTGAGAAATATCACAAGCATCCGCCACTACGTAAACATAAAAGTTACCATAGGTTTGTTTTAACAGCGAATCGATAAGTGGCTGAATAAATTCGGTTTGCTCATGCGCGGTGACCACGATTCCAAATTCAAATTGCTTATCGGTTGTATATGGAAACCTCTCCCCTGCGGGCTTAAATCTGAACCATTTTCTTATCAGGTGAATGATTGTAAACACCGGCGGAATAAGAAAATAAACAGCAATGATTGATTGGAAAACAAAGAAAAGAATAAAAAACAGGGTAATCAGTGAATGCATTACGCAACGTTTATCGGTTCAGAACCACTAGCAGCCGTTTTGTGGCAGTGGTTGGTTTCAGCATTTATTTTTCGGCCACAACCATCATTTCCTTAATGCCACACACACGGGAAATAAAATTGGTCAGGAAACGATACAGTCCAAAATTTAATTTAGCAATTGGAAGCAATTTGAAATATGCTGCTCCACGGATGTATTTATTTTCCCGTATCTTAAAACCAACGGTCAGCAACAGATTGTTAATAGCCTGAAAGTTCCAGGTATATAAATGCTGGTTCAAATCGTACTGGAACTTTCCCCGCCCATGACGTTCGTGCGGAATGACCAATATGAGCTTTTTTCCTTTTCCCAGTTTCTGGTACATTTCCTCAAGCATGGTTTTCGGATGCGGGTGGTGTTCCAAAACATGCGCAGAAAAAACCACGTCAAAGGATTCGTCCGGCACTTCATCAAGGGCGGTTGTGGCATTAATGCCCTTTTTCCGGCAGAACTCTACTCCAAAGTTTGAAATATCATACCCCATTGAATTGGGCATATAATAGATGTTTTGTCCCAACCCACAGCCATAATCAAGGATCTTGCAATTCCTGTCGATGCCTGCAAAAAACTTAGTTAACGCAATCTTCGCCCGGGCTTCATAATAGGCCTGATTAAAATGATTGCTGTGGCGGGTAGAGTGATACCACGATTCATAATCCAAGGTAGTGTGGTCATTGGCTACAAGTACGCTTTCCATAATTTTCCAGTTTTAGTTTTCAAAAAATAATGGCAGTTAATTTTGAAGATCATCCTTTTACACAAAGGACAAAACAAGCGTTTGCAGTTTTAAAAAGAACATGGATTATAAAGGGGAACAAAATAAAAAAACTTACACAAATCTCCAATTGGAATTAGATTAGAACTTGCTTTTCAGCACCCGTGTACCTTGCAAATTGATATCTACAATTTCCTTGTTAACAAAACAGAGTCCGACGGCAAATCCAATCTTGCTACTTGCAGCCTCGGATGGCTGCTCAAAAACCAGTCGCGTTTCACAAAACCGTAAAAATGGCGTGCGCCGTTCGATATTCTGCAAAAAGAATACCGCTCGTTAAACTCCTGGTCATTGAAAATGTTAGCACAAACCCTGTTAATAAAATATTGGGGCTCCCGAAGCTGTTTCAGAAAAGCTAAAGCCGCGCTATCAGTTTGATTCAGGTTGTCCGTGAGGGGATCCGGCCAGGAAAGAAAAACATCTACGTTTTGCTTGTAAAATACCTTTTTGCTGAAGGAACCATGATTCTTGACCCCTGTTACTTTAACCTTATTGGCGTGTGCCATTTCCGGATTGTTAAGCCCCATCAGGTCTATCGTTTTACCTTTATATACATATCCAATGCCCCCTGCCGCAACAACACCATACGATGGCATAGAATCACTAGCAGCAAAAACCGCATTTAAATGACTTGCCAGCCCCCGGCCACAAAAGCCTATTTTGAACTCACTCTCTAGCTGGGAAGTGCTTACCACATCAAAAGACAGTTTATCGAAATACGAACTAATCGCCCCCCGCCAATTGTCACGAAAACTGGATTCGTCTTTGGAATTAAGGTTTAAAAGAAGCAAACATAAAAAAGTAGTCCCAATCGAAACAGGCCGCTTGAAGTTGATTTTCCGGTAAAAAAGTGTGAGGAACAGGAGTCCGATTAAAGGATAAACCGGTTGAAAAAAACGTGAATATTTAAAATGGTCCCCCCCCCGTCAAAAAAGGATAAGCCATAAAAAACAGAATAACAATACTTAGCAAAACAGCTGTGATATTGTCTTTCCATTTCAGCAAAGACCTGGTAAAAATGATATGAATGAAACACACCAACAAGAGTAAAAAGGGCAAAAATGTGGTGTGTCTTATTGCGTCGTACAGGTAAAAAAAGGCTTGTTTTAAATTAGCAAAAAGCGACATGCTGACTTTGGCGTAAAAGGTATTGGGAAACGGGTAACCAAAGTACCATAACCGAAAAGCTGTCAAAACACCGACAGCTAATGCAGCAGCCAGAAAGAATACGGCGTTGCTCTTTACAGCATGTTTTAGAGAAACACCTTGAGTATACTCTCTAAGGGTGCTCAGAAAAACCAAAACGAAAGCAAACGCCATTCCTTCCGGCCTGATAAAAGGCAGCAAAAAGACCAAGAGAAAATACATTCTTTTGTTTTCTCCGTCAAGTAATAACAGGGTTGCCCAACTGGTGGCCAGCATCCAGATCCCTATATCCATTAGTGTAAATACATTCCAGTCCACAAAGCCGGGTGTAAGCAGAACAAAGAGAACCATGACCCATGCATGCGGTTCGGAGTAGCGAACTTTAACATACCGGAAGTAAAGAAAAACCAGACCAGCAGTTATCAGAAAACAACAAGCCAAAACAGTTGGCTCAAACGCCAAGAACCGAAGGCTGTAAATCCCCACCAGGATCATTGTCCATAAAAAAGATGTGAAGCCTTCAACCCTGGCGCCGTTTATATTGTAAACAAACCCATGGCCCTCATAAAAGTTCTTAACATATACGAAGTAAATATTGCTGTCATCTATCCCATCCTGATAATAATTTAATCCAAAAGCGCCCCTCACCAAGACAATAACCAGAAGAGCTATTAAAACCTTTAAAAAATCCTTCATTTTATTTGTCTATAAAAGTTAAGCGTGTGCTGAAAACATTGTTTGGTTTTTCTGTAATAAGAAGATGTGCTCCTGTCTATTTCCGGCCAATAAAGACTACACAAAGGATTCCACAATTGAAAACAAAGGTCCCTGATCATTAACCCAATTGGCCTGCCGTGCAATTTTCACGGGACGCTTTTTCCCAAAGTACTGTTTGCCGCCCTCGCATATACCTGAAAAAGCCCATGTACAACGAATAATTAATAAATAGAAAATAATAAGGAGCGTACAAAAACCCGATTTTTGTTTTAGCAGCAGACATCAGGTAACCACCAAAAGCAAAAAGATAAAACAAAACCTGCGCTGCCAAAAAAACAGAATAAATGACCGACTCACCGGAAGACACCAGAATAATATTGAACAAAAGAACAAGCGGTAAAAAAAGTGGACACAGCACCCAGCGCAAGACACGGTGAGAAATATACTGGAATGAAAGACGGGGATACTTAAAAACATTAAGCAGGCCGGCCAACATAACCATAGATTGAAAAGCCCCTGCACTAATCCGGATTTTCCTTTTGCGTTCTTCTTTTATGGAAACAGACGCACTTTCCAGAGCAAACGCCTGGGGTTCGTAAGCTACTCTGTATCCTTTCTGACATATGCGCATCGATAGAATAAAATCATCTAACAGTACTTTATCGCCGGGGTATTCATACAATTCAGTTCGTATGGAAAACAATTCACCGGCTGCGCCAACTACTGTATAGAAATCAGAATCCATCCTTTTTAAAAAAGATTCGTATTTCCAGTACAAACCTTCGCCTGCGCTGGCAACTGCTTCTATTTCGGCTTGCCTTATTTTCTTTTCCCCAGCCACCCCACCGGTTTTTTCGTCCCGGTAATGCCGCACAATATTCTTAATGCTCTCCCGGTTTAGCAAGGTGTTTGCATCCGAAAAAATCACATATGGGGTTTGTACAAATTCCATAGCCCGGTGCATCGCGGCCATTTTCCCAAGGCGTTGATTTTCGTGCAGCAATTGGACAGCCGGATATTTTGCAACCAAAGCAGGAGTTGCATCTGTTGATCCGTCGGTTATAAACAAGATGTTTAACTTTTGTCTGGGGTAGTCTAATGCAAGCGTATTCTGAATTTTCTTTTCAATAAAATCCTCTTCATTATAAGCAGCAACAATGAATGTTACCGGCGGAATAAATGAGCGAATGCCTTCAGGCTTGTTTTTAAGAAATGCCTTCCTGATTTTTAGCCAGGCCCAGATCAAAAGACCATACCCGATATAGCTGTAAAAGATTATAAAAATCCCCAGGAAAAAGAGAAGCTTGACGAAAAACATATAATGGTTATGGGTGGTTTTTGCCTTCCAAAGAAAGAATAAAAGCTTGGAATTAAATAAAACTTATTATTACGTATGCATTATAAGCAATTTATTTAAAATCAGCGCACAAAACCCCAGGTTAAAACCCCATAAGTCCACTCGGAATTCTACTCTTGACCAAAGACCAGGGCTTCTCTAATTTAACACCCGCAATATCATATTCACCAAAACCAATTTCTATGGACGGGTATCACACTCTTTGTATTCAGTCATCAATTCCAAGACATCCCGAAGCAAAATCAGCATTAACACTTAATTTCCTCTACGAATTTTTTCTGGAATTTTAAATCTTTAAACCTAAACATGTAGCTCTTTATGAATTAAGCCGTTTCTTACCAGTCCAATATCTTATTATTCCTTCTTCCCGGAAGAAGCATAAATCCATATTCTATGAAAACGTCCTTTACTCGATCGTTAAGGCTTTTATCCGTGCTTCTGCTTGCCTGCTGTCAGGCTCAGGTAAAGGCCCAATCCACTACATTAAAAGTTTCTATTGGCAGAGATACCCTTCTTCCTTTAAAACAAAGCAGCAAAACCAGTTTGTTGCTACGTGCAGGCGTGCAGGGAACACCGCAGACTTTTCACTGGTCGCAATTGTCTGGCGCTGCTGTACTCATTCAATCACCGCAATCGTCACAAACCAATATCACCGACTTTAAGGTGGGCCACTACTCCTTTAAGTGCGAAGTGTCCGACGGGCTAAATGTAGCAAGCGATACTATTCGTGTGCAGGTAGTTAACTATCAAAATAAAAACAGGGTGCCTTGTCGGGTTGGCCAGCCAAAAGTCTGGACGCTTTTTCCAACAAGCACTACTGATTTAAAATATCCTTATTTAAGACGCAGTGGTTTTGATATTCAGGGAGGAGACACAATTAAAATCAACCGCAACCCCAATAACGGCGGTGTTTATAACCACTTTTACCTCGGTGATTTTGGTGGCGATGAAGGTTGTCCTGTAGTAGTTGTTCCCAATGGTGAAGTTGTGGAAATAGGCGGAGCGGGCCATAGGTGGTTTGTGGGCAACAATTCAACCATTGCGGATACGGGATGGGTGAACCATGTGGTTTTTGACGGCACTTATTTGAGAAATAAAGGCATTCAATACGGATTTCAATCTACGGGCACCGGATTTGGGATGGGAGCAAGATTGGTGACTGACCTGGAGATTAAAGGCACGTTGTTCAAAGGAAACACCCTGGGAATACAGATCAAAATTTTCTCGGACTCGACCAAGCCCTGGACTGTGTATGACAATTTCACCATGAAAAACATCCGAATTCACGATAACTATTTCTCAAACATTTATGGTTCCGAAGGTTTATACATCGGAAGTACCGATCCTTCAGGTACCACGCAGGCGGGCAGCGACGGTCCGGTTCCCCGAATGGATTCGGTATTTATCTACAACAATTTTTTTAATGGTACCGCCTGGGACCCCATCCAAACTTCTAACGCCCGTTATTCCGAGATACATGACAATATTATTTTAAACGGATCCACCCGTAATCAAAGCTCTCAGAATTGGGGCATTTTGCTGGGCGGCAACTGCACGGGTAAGATTTACAACAATGTGATGTATAACGGAAAAGGGGGCCAGGTAGGAACACTTGGGTACGGCGATGTCGAAATCTTTTACAATTTTATCGATTCCACAAAGGCCGGTGGCGGGACAAGCGACGGTATCTATGCCAATGGCATAAGCTCTTATATTTTGGAAGCCGCCACTCCGGAAATGTTTCTACCTCTTCGGTTAAATATACACGATAATATCATCTCGCGGTTTGAAAGAAATGCCATCTTCAATGCCAATAATGACAAAAGAAGTCTTGCGGGGAAAATCTATAACAATCATGTAGTAGAGCCAACGAAATCACTTGCCCAGGTGATCACTTCAAACGCTAAAGATCAAATTACCAACAACACCCTCTATAGATCGTTCCCTGTAACCATCAGCGATATAGGAAATGATAAGGTGGGGCCTTTAGTTCAAGTAACACAGGGCGCTGCCATAGACACGTTTTCCAAAGCAAAAGACGTAATTGATTGGCTCTTTAAACGGTTAACAGGAAAGATTACTCCCCCCAACCAGGCCCCCAGCGTGGCGGCCGGAGCGGACCAAAACCTGGTGCTGCCCCAAAACAGCACCACCCTCAAGGCCACGGCCTCCGACCCCGACGGCACCATCACCGCCTATCTGTGGACCCAGGTGCAGGGCCCCGCCGCCAACCTGCTTAGCCCTACCGCCGCCCAAACCCAGGTCACGGGTCTGGTGGCGGGCAGCTACCGCTTTGTGGTGGAGGTTACCGACAACCAGGGCGCCAAGGCCCGCGATACCGTGCAGCTCAGTGTGAGCCCCGCCCCCAACCAGGCGGCTTCCACCGCCTCCGTCTATCCCAACCCGGCACGGGACGTCGTCAATATCCACATTGAAGCCAACACGTCAAAAAACCTTACTGCCTTGAGTATTTACGATGCCAACGGCAAAGCCCTGTACCGTGAATCTTTTATGCGTAATCAGTCAACGATCACCAAACAAGTGAATGTCTCTCAGTTATTACCCGGTACGTACTTTATTGAAGTATCCGCAGATATCAATACCCGGATCGGATTAAAACTGGTTAAAGAATAAAATGAAGTTATTTACAGGTTGTGCCATATACACATAAAAAAAGCGGTCTATGTTAGACCGCTTTTTTTATGGGGTAGCTGCTATTGTTTCAAAATTTGTTGTGTTTCTAACCGTATTCCATCTTGATAGACGGCCAGGTGATAAACGCCTTTGGGTAAGCTTTCCATGTCTACCCTGTGCAGGCCGGGCTGCAATTTTAAGGTTCGTATGGCATTGCCATTCATATCGCTTAAAACAACCTGAATATTCTCCAACCGCACCGTAAGCTGCAAACCATTTCGCACTGGATTGGGGGCCGCCACTATAGCTGAAGCTTTACCGTATACACGGACAGAGCGAATAGCAGAATAGGTAGAGCGCCCATCTATATCTACCTGCTTAATGCGATAGATGTTATCCTTACTCAGATCCGGTTTGGCGTCAACAAAAGAATAAGCGGAGGTGTAGGTGCTATTGCCCCTTGCAGAAACTGTCCCAATGGCGTTAAAGCTGATACCATTCAACGAATGCTCTACAACAAAATGAGAAGTGTTTTCTTCCTGCAGTGTGCTCCATTTCAAAACAGCTTGCCCGCTTTTGGCTTCCACCGAAAAATTGCCCCAAACCAATGGAAGCGGGAACATGGCAAATTTTTGAATGGTAACGGTGTTGCCTGCAATAACAGGAGCATTGTAATTAGTAGGTTTATTTATAGTAGGGAAATTGGTTGCAGCAAAAGCACCGCCACCGACATTGGTGATAATGGTATAAATTCCCACAGGCACATTGGGATTATCCAAAATTGTCAAAGTACCATTTAATGTAGTAGTACCACCAGTACTAATTTCAAGTAGATCATGTCCGGTACCGGGACCACTGCCATCAAACAAATGAACTTCAGTATTACTTGTACTAGTAAATATGACATTGTTGGTTCTTAGTACAGCAGGAGCGCTTGCAGTTCCCGGAGAAATCGTACCAGAATTGGTTAATCCCCCTGAGAATAAGAAGATTCCTGAACCCTGCATAACCCCACTATTTGAAACTGGTATATTAAATTGAATCTGTGCATTAGCAGGAGATGTTTTGTTATACAAACCTGTATTCACAAAGAGGTTGGTACCTCCGCCACTTGAAAAAAAACGACCTCCAGCATAATTGTCGTTTATAGTACCGTTGTTAGTGAGGGTCGCATTAGTAAAATTTATACTTCCAGTTGATGGATCAGTTAAATTTATAGTACCATTGTTAGTAAGGGATGAATTCAAATTCTTTCCAGCATTGGAATTTAAAATACCTCCAGAAGCTATCGTAAGGGGTAGGCTTACTGTCCCACTTCCCCAATTCAAGGTACCATTAATGGTAAGAGAGCCCGTTCCTGTAACATTCAGGGCAGTCACACCAATTTCGGAGGTCACAGTAGACGGGATATTTAATGGCAAATTAATCGCCGTATTCTGAATAATTCGAATAAGACCAGTCCCCGTAATAGTTGTACCAGCATTTAAAAAATTCCCTCCTGTTAAAGACCCATTAATTGTAAAAGTCGAACCATTACTGAGATTAATATTGCCTGTATTAGTAAATGAAGCAAAACTAGAAGAAATCGTTACTGCACCTGACGCGATATCAACGGTTCCTGCATTAATGAACGGGATATTGCTCGTAGTACTTCCACCTCCTCCACTCTTACTGAAAATCGCACCTGAATTATTATTAAACGCATTGGTGCCACCTGTTACTCCGAAAAAGTCATTCCCTGTAATATTAAAAGTTGAATTGTTATCAATCACACCATCATTGAAATTGATAGCGCCTGTTAACCAGTGGACGGTGCCATTATTTGTCAGCGTAGTAGCAAGCGCATGGGGGTTTGTTGTAACATTTAATGTACCTGTTGCCGCCACTGTTGTCCCTACACCTAGTGTACCCCCCAACCAATTCATGGTTCCATTGATTTGTATGCTGGGTGCACCTGTACCTGCATGCAAAGCCATATTAAGCGATAAGGTGCCGTCTACCACTAAATCCGTACCGGCACCATCATCCAATGTAAATGCATTAACACCGCTTACCAAAGTCAGTGTACCCCCAGTAGCCACCACAATTTGGTCAGCTGTAATGGCTGTAGTCGCCGTTATGTTATGACCATTTAATATGGTGATCACTCCGGATGCAGAGCTGGGAGCGGCAACAGCAGCCACCCAGGTGGCACCATCAAATATTTGCCAACTGCTTGCCTGATTCCACGGCCCGGATTGTGCGCTTCTGTAGTCCTGAGCCCAAAGCACCTGCGCCAAAAGAACCGAAAAAGAACCCAGCACTAATTTTAAATGCGTAAAACTCATTTTCATGCTTACGTTTTTTAGAATTAAAAATTGTTTATTAAGGGTTAATTATAGCCATACGTAAGACTACAGCCTCACCGGAAGTGATCTGCTGTCAACTGGTTTACCGTAAATAATTGAAATGAAACGAGTGGAGGATAGTTGGATGGTTCTTCAGGGCTATGGTCAAATTTAGCGCAAAAACAATCAAAAAAACAAAGGCAAAAAATTGTGGAAAGGTTTTTTTACAGATATTGAGTAAGAGGGGTTAGCGAAACGGTTTAAAGAATGCGGCTGTACCCAACCGCAACATAGGCCTATCCCCACGGGTATCGCCATACGTAAAAACCTCCTCAAACGCCGACAAATCAAAAGCCTCTTGAATCCGGCTTACTTTTTCATTGCCGTGGCAATTCTTTCCAATAATTTTTCCGGTTATTTTTCCGTTGCTTATCTCCAACCTGCTGGCAAGCAGTTGTATGTGCCTTGCGGTTGCCCACTGTCCGATCCAGTTTTCCGGAGACGCAGATACAATTACAATTTGTGTACCGCTTTTTTGCAGCCTCTCAATTTCTGCCATGGCTTTGGGGCGAATCAATAGCGGCAAGGCATTCTGCGAAAACAAATGGCACTGTTCATTAAATTCTTCTATGGAAGTATTGTGGAAAAAGAACTGCAATATTTTTTCTTTTGCCAGTTGGTTGGAAATAATTTTTAATTTATACGCAACCAGGTAGGGGCTGTTCCATAAAAATCCCAGACAAAACCGCAAACGCCCCCGGCTGAATTTTATAAATTCAAGCAACGTGTCTTTGGTCGTAATTGTTCCGTCAAAGTCAAAAAAAGCAATCGCCTTCTTCACAGTTTTTTCTTTTTAAATATGGATTCGGGCACAGACGTGATGATGAACATGATCCAGCGCCAAAACCATTTTACATACACAGTGTTTCTCCGAGCCTTTACTCCGGCATAAATAGCACCGGCCACTTCTTCCGGCTTTGCGGTTAAAAGCATGGGGAGCTGCAAGTGCTCCGTCATTTTTGTATACACAAACCCCGGCAGCACGGTCATCACGTGCACTCCTTCATGATAAAGTTTGTTTCTTAACCCCGATAAATAGGCTGTAAACCCGGCTTTTGCACTTCCATAAATATAATTGCTTTGCCTTCCTCTGTTGCCGGCAACAGAACTGATGCCGACAATCGTTCCTGCTTGTCTGGAGGCAAAATCCTTTGCAATCAGGTTCAATACGCAAACCGCACCGGTGTAATTCGAATGAATGGTTTTCAGTGTTTCGTCCTGATTGTTGATCACCTTTTCATTATCGTTCATGTAACCAACCACATAAACGGCAATATCCGGCTTGGGGGAAAGTTCGTTGTAAAATGATTGGTGCGTGTCAAAATGCATGGCGTCAAAAGAATGGACAGAACAGGAAACACCATAGCGGATCTGCAAATCGGATTGCAACGGTTTCAACAGCTCCTTATTACGGGCGGCCAGTTGCACGTCGTATTTTTCTGAGGCAAACTTTTTGGCTATGGCAAATCCAATATCAGAAGTCGCTCCTAAAATCAAAACAGTGGGCATGGTTATGTTATTGTGTAATGTTCAAACGAAGGGCTTGAAGGGAGTTGATCTTATAGTTTGGGTTATACTTTTTGACCACATCCAAAAATTTCGCGGCATTCGGATAGCTGCCCCAGAAAATCTCCGGTTTCATACGGGCATCTTTGGATAAATAAATGCGGCCTCCGTATTGCAAAACAATCTTGTCCAGCTCATCCAAAAATTCAAACAAACCTTTTCGTACAGGAAAATCAAGTGCCAGCGTATAGCCTTCTTGAGGAAAGGAAATCAAATCATCCTGCTTTCCAAATACTTTCAAAACCGCCAAAAAGGAACCCAGCCCCTCGTCACTGATGCGTTTTAGTATCTTTATTAGCCCCTGCCTGCTTTCCAGAGGCAAAACAAACTGGTATTGGACAAATCCTTTCTTCCCATACCCCCTGTTCCAATGCAAGATGGCATCGAGCGGATAAAAGAACGGTTCGTAGGAAACAACATTATTTATTTCATTTTTTGTATTCTTTGAGTAATACAAAAAATTAAATGCCTTTACAGTCAACTGGTTGAGCACAAAAGAAGGAAGGGTAAATGGAAAAGTGATCTGTTTTTTTCTGGGCAGTGCCAACGGTTGTTCCTTTTTCCTTCCGTCCAGATCTTCCACCCTGGCGTGTTCGCCGAGCATGAGGATGCTTCGGCCAAACGCATTGCCTTTTTTCAGACAGTCGATCCAGGCAACTGAGTATGTGTAGTGTTTATAGGTTTCAAACAACCGAATCACTTCTTCCAAATTCTTGGCCTTTACCTGCTTTTGCCTGATATATGATGTTTCTATTTTCTTCAGATCAAACTTTACCCGTGTAATGATTCCGGTTAACCCCATTCCCCCACAGGTGGCCCAAAACAAATCAGCATGCTCCTTTGCCGAACAGGTAAAGGTTTGGCCGCTCGACAACAAAACATCCATTTCCAGCACATGATTGGAAAACGAGCCATCTACATGGTGGTTTTTCCCATGCACGTCACTGGCTACCGCACCGCCAACGGTTATAAATTTTGTTCCGGGAGTTACAGGCAAGAACCATCCTTGCGGCACGATTACTTCCAGCACTTTGTCCAGCGTAAGTCCGGACTGGCATTCAAAGATTCCTTCTGCTGTATTGAAAGAAAGGATTTTATCGTACTTAAGGGTAGAAATGGTGTTTTTTGCAAGGGCGGCATCGCCATAACAACGGCCGTTGCCCCGGGCAATTATGCCCTCCGCGTTCGATAAGGTTTCGTTTAGTTGGTCTGAAAACGTAAATGATTTTTCATCAGTTTCCAGTACAGGGTAGTTGCCCCAGTTGGCAATAGATTTCTTCATTATTTGAAAATGGTTACGTCTTTCATGTAAATGATCAAATAGAAACTGGCAATCCAAAGGAGAATGGCAACCTGTATAAAGCGGTCTTTGTATAGGATTTTGGTGGGAGAACCGGAAGCCGCCTGCACAAAAATGATTTGCAAATATCGCATGATTCCTGCCAAAACAAAAAGACAGGTATAATACAAGCGGTAGGTGCCCATTCTTTGCAACACATCCTCGGACATGGTGTACATAAAATAGGCCACAATGATCACGGCACAAACAAGGGCCAGAATAACGTTCAGGTACTCAAGATTATACCCTTTGACGGATTTTCGCATGTCTGTACCCGAGGATAACTTAAGCAAAACATCATCTCTTCTTTTGCCAATCGCCATGAACAGGGCCAGCAGAAACACCATAATGTTAAGCCATTCGGAAAGTCCGATACCTGTAATGACGGCCCCTCCTTTAATCCGCAACACAAAACCCACCGCTACGATTACAATGTCAAGGATTGGCACATTTTTTAACCCAAACGAATACGCCAGGTTCAATACGAAATAGATGCCAATAACAAACAAAAACTTCTCCTTTATAAAATAGGCAATCCCCAGCCCGGCAAGCACTAACAACAGGCACAACACCAGGGCCGCCGCTTTGGAAACGGCACCGGAAGCCAAAGGCCGTTTGCATTTCTCGGGATGTTTTTTATCGTCCGCAATATCCCGGTAATCGTTGATAATATAAATGCTGCTGGCAATACAGGAAAAAGCAGCAAAACCAAGAAACAGTTCGGGATACAAATGCCAAAGAAACAGTTCCCCGGAGAAAAAAAGCGGAATGAATAAAAAAAGGTTCTTGGCCCAGTGCTGGGGACGGAGCAATTTAATATAAGCCACTACTTAAAAGGGTTTTACAATGAAAGTAAAAATATAAGTTATCAGCCAAACCCCATACATGAATGTTCATAAACAATCATTTTATATCTTGCCGCCTACTATATTCCTTAACTAATGACTATTCCTCTGCTTAACCGAAAACGGACCGAGTTCTTTGCGTACCTGGAAGTTGCCATTATTATCCTTTTAGCCATTGTGCCGCTTTTCAGCACCTTTCCTTTCCGGGTTAATATTTTCTTATCTTGGGAGGGTGCTTACCGGTTAAGCCAGGGGCAGATTCCCTATCAGGACTTTGGAATGCCGCTGGGGTATATGTATTGGGTGGTTCCCGCAATTTTTTTTAAACTATTCGGCACTCAGATGATAACACTTGTCAAGGCGCAGGTGTTCATCAATATCGTATCGGGGCTAGCGTTCCGGTCTATATTTAAAAGTATAGGTATAGCACCCGGCGTACGTTTGCTTTCTGTAATCATATTTTGCATCTCTTATTCTTTCTTCAACTTCTGGCCCTGGTATAACCATACCGTGATTGTGTATGAATTTATTGGGCTTGCTTTTCTGATGAAATACATTTTTGCAGAGCGCCGGCATTGGCTATTGCTTTCCTTGAGCGCCCTGTTTTTGTTTTTTTCCTTCTTTACCAAACAGGATGGCGGTGGACTGGCTTTTATGCTGGCCTTTGTCCTTCTGTTTTATCATTGCCTGTATGAAAAAAAATGGAACGGACTGCTCATCTTTTTGCTCAGTTATGCCCTGGTAGCCTTTGCTATTATTGCCCCTTTAACCAAATATAATTTTGGCTATTGGTTTAACCATGGCCAACCCCCGCATACTTCAAGGTTCTCCGCTTTCGATATTGTGGATGAATTTTTCATGCGATCCCACTGGCTCAAGTTTTATTTATTCATGATTGTTTTGCTCGCCATTGCCTACTATAAAAACTGGAAACAGGTGATCTCAAAAAAAAGAGCGACCCTATTTCTTTTACTCACCCTGGGAATCTTAGCCGAGGCGGCAATTCTCCAGGTAACAAGTTATACTCCTCCAGATAACAATATTTTCTTTCACAGTTTTGCGTGTGTCTTCATCCTTTCCTTCCTCGCCGAATTTTTGAAAATCGACTTTTCCAGCTTCAAACCCCTGCTGGTAGGCCTTTTTGGTATTTTATTATGGTGGAGCGGCACATTCTGGAAATATTTTCAACGCACTGTGGCCAGAACCCTGCCGCCCACAGAGAAAACTGCAACCGCAACCAGCGAAAACATAGTTGACCGCAAAACCTATATGATTTTTACAGATACAACAGAAATTCCCATGTCTGAATGGGTCTTTTCAGACTTGAAATCCTTTGACAAAATTTACATGCCTAAACCCACGGTTGAAGGCATGCAAAGGGTGCTAAACCTGGATGTTGTCAAAAACAAGAAAGACCTGCAGGTTTTGAACATGACGGAGCTGACGCCTCTTGCCGTGGAGCTGCCTTACAAATCGGAAACCGGCTCAATGGTTCCGCTCTGGCATCACCTCGGAGTTTCGATGTTCAACCAGCAGGCAGGCGTATACGAAACACATATTGCCAGAAAAGAATACGACCTGGTGTTGTTTGAGCATATCCCTTCGTTGAATAATTTTTTTCCTTTCCGCGTAAGAGACTCCTTACGGGCCCACTACCAAAAAATTGATTCGTTTGCCGCACCCCGACGGGGTGATACTAAGGGAGCTATTGAAGTTTATATTCGATAGGTTTATCATACGAGTTTATAGATGAGTCTGATGAGACGACTTCCATAAACTGCGATGGTCATATGGAAAGCGTTTATCTAACGATAACGCTTTTTTTATTTAAAGCAAGCATATCTGGCACGAATTTGGTTGATGCGAATCAACTTTTAGGCCCGGCATTAGTCACCCCCACCTATGTTCAAACCATTGGCCATTTATTTTTTAACCTTTTATCCGAAGACGCATGAAGAGCTCCTCTTATGTAAAAATGCTCCTGTCCGGAGTTTTTATTTTTCTTATTTCAGCCTTCCAAAAGACCAACTCACAAGTACAAACAGCACGGTATATGTCTATGACGCCCAATACTAATGGTTATTATGAATACCTGCCACAGGGTTATAGCGCCACGGGTACTCAAACCTACCCTTTATTGCTGTTCATTCACGGTATGGGAGAATTAGGCAGTGGAAGCTCTTCGGATCTGCCCAAAGTCTTACGCAACGGTCCTCCAAAACTCATTAACCAGGGAAAATTTCCAACATCCTTTACTGTAAATGGGCAGGTGCATCGCTTTATTGTAATCTCGCCACAATTTATAGAATGGCCGAAACCAACCGATATTGATGCCGTAATTAATTATGCAGTAAGTCGCTATAAAGTAAATACCGCCCGAATTTATATTACCGGGCTGAGTATGGGCGGCGGTGCAACATGGGAGTATGCGGGAAATCAAACTTATTCCTCCTATCCACAGAGGACAGCAGCCATTGCACCTATTTGCGGCGCCTCTTATCCGAGCATCTATCGTGCAAACGTACTGGCAAAGTACAATGTACCTGTGTGGGCATTTCATAATCAGGGCGACCCAACAGCCCCGGTCTCCTATACTAATGATTATGTAAACGGAATGAACGCATATGTTCCTACACCCAACCCACTCGCCAAAAAGACCATATTTCCCGTCAGCGGTCATGATGCCTGGACTCAGGCCTACGACCCGAATTACCGGGAGGGTGGGAAAAATGTATATGAGTGGATGCTGCAATATACTAGGGGCACCTCGGCCCCGGCCACCAACACCCCGCCCCAGGT
>JAEVYV010000151.1 GCA_023392575.1 Bacteroidota bacterium
ATATCGCTGATCGGCAGGTTCACCAGCCAATCATAAGTATTCATTCGGTTGCACCCACCGGTGCTGCAACCGCCATTGCTTTTACAACCATTTGGTTTTCCGCCCGAGGTGGAACCGCAACTACCACATCCCATAATTATTATTGCCTGTTGTTAAGTTAATGAATGCCAATTGTCAAATTTCATTGCCAATTGATTGCTGGGGAGCCGGCGGGAGAATAGCTATGGAACACCTGTTCCGCCTGAGGCGGACTCTTAATGGTTGCAGATTCTGTTCAATTCAGAACCAAACAACTTACCTGAGGATGAGAAATTGGTCAACATCAATCAGTATATAGAGAATATTCAGTAGCTAATTATATCTTTCTTCACCAGCCAGAAGCCCCGGATTTATATTGAGGCCCCTTGGGAGACGATGCCTGGAACAAAGCGCCTTCGTTGCTCTGCAACTAAACATTGGGTTGATCTTTTTTTCAGTATTGGCAGAGAAACGGCCAGTACCGAACGAACAATTTTCAATGCCCAAAGAAGTAAAAAACCTTCGTTTTCAAGCACGGTCCCTTACAGGACGTAGGCAAATATAATTTTTTTTATGTGAGTTTGCAGGTTTGGCCGGCATCATTGCCATTTTATCCAACCACAATATTATTTTTTACGATGTGAAAGATTTTGATGGTTAAGGCATGAAAAAGGATTTTGGCGTTGGCGTTTCGTTCAATATGGTACGAAGCCTTATTCAGTTCTTCCGAAAGGGCTTCTTTTTGCTCCAGGCTCATGGCCCGGTTGAGCCGGGTGGCAAAATCTTGCTCTGCGGCGGACATGGATTGCGCCAAAAGAGCGTTTAGTTTTTCATCGGCCACTTCCAGCCGCACGGCCTGTTCAATTTGCTGGGTAAAATGCCTGAGAAACTGTTTTTGTTTTTCCCGACCCAGCCGGGCTATTTCTTCAATAGCTTTTACCTGGGCAATGGGTTGGTTTTTTAAAGTGGCGTTCAGCCATTCCTTTAGCAGGCCGTGAAAATCCTCATCGGCATGCTGCGCCAGGTGCAGGGCTTCGCGGTAATTGCCTTCGCTGGCATTGGCCAGCAGCCGGGCCTTTTCTTCCGTACAGCCGGATTTTTGCATCAGGGCCTGTTCAATATCGGTGGTCTCCAAGACCGGCACTTTGATCAGTTGGCAGCGAGACAAAATTGTGGAAAGGATATGGGCCTCGCTTTCGGCTACCAAAATAAACAGGGTATCGGCCGGAGGCTCTTCAATCAGCTTCAGCAGTTTATTGCCTTCCTTGCCCAGGTATTCCGGCATCCACATCAGCAATATTTTGTAGCCGCTTTCAAAACTTTTCAGGTTGAGTTTGCGGATGATGTCGTTACACTCATGGGCGGTGATGTTTCCTTGTTTGTTTTCGGCCCCAATAAACTGAAGCCAGTCGTAAACATTGCCATAAGGCAGTTGTTGGACAAACTCCCGCCACTCGCTGATGTAATCGGTACTCAGCGGCGGGCTGCCGGCTTTTTTGGTGACCACCGGGTAAGAATAATGAATGTCGGGGTGAACAAGTTGGTCGGCCTTTGTAAAAGAAGGCTGGTTTTGCATCCAGTGATCGGCTTCGGCCGCGGTGGAGGGAAGCTGAGGTGGCTGGGGCGTTTCGCCAAATAAAGATGCTTCGGGCTGTGCGGGCTGATTGTTGTTGGGCAACAGGCTAACGTACTGGGCAAAAGCCATGGCCAAAGGCAGGGCGCCGCTGCCTTCCCGGCCCAAAAAAAGCAAGGCATGACTCAAGCGGTTATGCTGCACCATTTCCACCAATTGCTGCTTTACCTGCTGCTGGCCAATCACATCTTTAAATAACATTGTTCAAACCTGATTTGGGGCGATGTTAAGGATTTATAGGAATATAAAAAAGCCGCTTTTTCAAAAGCGGCCTTCCGAAAAGCATTCCCAAACCAAGATTGTTAATTCAAGTATTTTGTGATCTCCTCACTCATGGGGTTGGTTTTGTGGAAAAACACTTTTACCAGTTTTCCGTGTTCGTCAATCAAAAATTTAGTAAAGTTCCATTTGATGGGATCTTTCTCGCCCAGCTTTTCGGCTTCCTGGGTCAGGTATTGAAACAAGGGGTGAATGTCCGCTCCTTTTACCGAAACCTTTTCGGCCATGGGAAAAGTTACCCCATAGTTTTTGGTGCAAAACTCCCTGATCTCGCTGCTTGTGCCGGGCTCCTGGCCGCCAAAGTTGTTGGCGGGAAAGCCCACAACCACCAGCTTGTCTTTGTATTTTTCGTATAGTTTTTCCAGATCGGCATATTGGGGCGTATTGCCGCATTTGGAAGCGGTATTGACAATAAGGATTTTTTTCCCCTCGTATTTTGAAAAATCAATGGTTCCGCCGCAAAGCCCCGGAACTTTAAAATCGTAAATGGAGGTGGCGGTTAGGGCGGCCGTAAGCAAAAAGGCAAAGAGTGCTGTTTTCATAAATTCAATTGAAGGATTTGAGTAATAAGGACTATAAAGGTAAGAAAAGCATAAAGCTTTTATTGTTTTTCATAAGCCCCCAGATCGGGCAGACCGACCGGCCGGGGCTTGCCGTCCAAATCTGTGCCAAGCCCAAAATTTCCGCCTTTGTTGAGGGCCGGCGATGTTTCTTTTAAACGAAAACTATAAAACCGGTTGCTGGCTTGAATGCTGTCAAACTGCGGGTTTTCGTTGATGTTGGCTCCGCTGAGGCTGGTGACATAAGCCGGGGTTTCGGCAACCGGCCATAAAACATGGTCAAAAGCCACCAAAAAGTTGCCAGCGCCTCGTTTGTCAACCACGATTTCGTTTTTGACCAACCCGCCGCTTTCGGCCCAGAACAAGCAGTTGCGAAAACGGGCGTTCAGGTTGGCTGTGGTCGCCGGGTTGTTTTGTTCGGAATAATTGGTGAGTGTTAAAAGCGGTTGCTTGTGCTGAATAAAATTATTGCTAAACGAAGCAATGGTGCAGTGGGTAAACTGATAGGTGCCGCCTTTGACCAACAACAGGTTTTGGCCGCAGTTGCTTATCAGCACATTTTGGGCGGTGATGTGGGCATTGGTGCCAAAGATCCCGGCATCGTAGGCATTATCAATGATGGTTTCGCGGAGCGTCAGCTTGCTTTCGGGCAATGCGGTTATGCCGCGGTGTGCATTTTTGATCAGGGCGAAATTGATCGTGTTGTCGGTGCTGCTTTCGGTAAACACCAATCCCGGAAAGCTGGCGGGAAAACCGCGGTACGGTTCATCCAGGCGGTCGCCGGAAAAAACCACCCGGGTGCTGTCGTATTTGTCGCCATTCACCTGCAGGCGGCCCTTGACGATAAAGGGCGCCGCGGCGTGCATATAAATTTTACAGCCTTCGTTGATGGTCAGCGTAACGTTGGGTTCCACCGTGATCCCTCCCAACACCACATAAGGCAGGCTGTTGTTCCATACCTCATTGCTGCTGATGATTTTGTTCCGAAAAAAATGGGCGTTTTGACCATACGCATCCAACTGCACCCATTGGGTGTGGCCGTTGTAGCTGAGCTCCACGCTGTCGCGAACAATAAAGGGCTGGGGGGAGGCCGTGGGGTCGATGTTTACCGTCACAAATACATAAGCACTGTCCTGGGGCGCTACCTCCAGGTTGGAAATGGTTGGGCCCGCCGTTCCGTTCACATTTATTTTAAAAGGAGAGGCAGCCCCTCCGGCCAGGCGAACCGACTGGATTTTGATGCCCTTGTTGTTTTCGTTGAAGATCTTGAACACCTGTGAAGCAGAACCCCGGGACGTAAATACGGTATCGAAGTGCAGCGTGTCGACACTGGTTTTTAAAACGGCCTGCGGGTTTGTGGTAAAGCTTTCTTTTTTACAGGAAAAAAAAACAGCGGCAAGCAGCAGGGGCAACAACAGTTTTTGCACAGGAAATTTCATAAACAATAAAAATACACTGGTGGGATGAAACGCAGCTCCATCCGGCTAAAATAAAATATTAATTCCCGGATGAAAAACAAAGTGTGGCAATGCTTAATTGGGTGTTTTCTGTTTGAACGATTTCTCTTCCACAAGCTTCCAAAGTGGCGCCGGTGGTAATCACATCGTCCACCAGTAGCACATGCTTGCCTGCAATCGCTTTTGGATCCATCAGTTCAAACCGGCCCTCTATGTTTTGCCAGCGTTCCACCCGGCTTTTTTTGGTTTGGCTTTCTGTGTAACGTATTCTTTGGACCACGTTTTTTAAGACCGGCTTTTGCAGGATGGCAGCAATGCCTTCGCATAAAACGGCCGCCTGGTTGTAGCCTCTTTTTCTTTCCCGGGCGGGAAAAAGCGGAAGGGGGATCAGGGCGTCAATAAAAGAAAAACGGTTGGAGGCGCTGAGGGCATGCCCCATTAATTTTCCCAAATACAGTCCCAGTTCTTTGTGGTTCCGGTATTTGAACTGATGCATGAGCTGCTGCATCAACGACTCCTTGGTAAAATAATATTGTGCCGCCGCATGGGTAACGGGCAGCCTTCCCCAAAAGATCTTTTCAATGGGGTTATTGGGGTACAGGCAAAAATTGGTTTGGGGCAGGGCAGTCAGGCACTTCAAACATAGCTCATTGTGGGTTTCCACCACATCGCTGCCGCAACCGGCGCACACATGCGGAAAGACAAGGTGGAGCAGCGACTCTTTGATGTCGAAAAACCAGGATGATAAAGACTTGGTGGGAGGCACAGGAGAAGAAGCATTCATGTTGCTGGTATCTGCATCAAGTTATAAATTTTCGCTTTCTTCTCCTATCCTTCACCGCATAAAAATTTCGGTTCTAAAACAAATGACGGTATACTTCGTCTACCCGTCCGGCTGTAACGATTTCTATGCTATGCCGCTGTTTGTTCAATCCTTTTTGGTTGTATTTGGAAACAATGATTTTTTTAAAGCCCAGCTTTTCTGCTTCGGCTATACGTTGTTCAATTCTGTTGACGGCCCTGATCTCTCCGCTTAGGCCCACTTCTCCGGCAAAGCAAACATCCTGGGCAATGGGGCTATCCTCATAGGACGACAACAGGGCACAAAGCACAGCAAGGTCAATGGAAGGATCTTCCACCTTCATGCCGCCGGCAATGTTTAAAAAAACGTCTTTCACGCCAAAATAAAAACCGCCTCTTTTTTCCAGCACGGCCAGCAAAAGCTGCAGCCGCCTGAGATCGAAACCCGACACCGTTCGCTGCGGCGTGCCGTATACCGACTGGGTGACCAGGGCCTGTACTTCAATTAACAAAGGCCGCTGGCCCTCAATGGTCGCTGCAATGGCAATGCCGCTTAGTTGATCTTCTTTTTGCGTGATGAGGATCTCGCTTGGGTTGGTGACGGCCTTCATGCCTGTTTCATCCATTTGATAAATGCCCAACTCGGCGGTGCTTCCAAAGCGGTTTTTTAGCGTTCGAAGAATGCGGTAGGCGTAATGGCGGTCGCCCTCAAATTGAAGCACGGTATCGACCATGTGCTCCAAAATTTTTGGACCGGCAATGCTTCCTTCTTTGGTTATATGGCCAATTAAAAAAACCGGGGTGTGGGTTTCTTTGGCAAACTGTTGAAACTCGGCAGCACACTCCCTTATTTGCGAAACGCTTCCGGGAGAGGAATCAATAAAGGGCGATTCCAGCGTTTGGATGGAATCCACAATGACCAGGGAAGGTTTTAATTTTTTGATCTCCTGAAAAATTACCTGCGTGGAGGTTTCGGTGAGCAGGTAAACGTTTTCGCTTTGCAGGCCCAGGCGGTCTGCTCTCATTTTTATTTGTTGTTCGCTTTCCTCACCGCTGATGTAAAGCGTAATGCCTTCCTGCATTTGCAAACCCATTTGCAAAAACAAGGTAGACTTTCCAATACCGGGCTCACCGGCAACCAGCACAATGCTGCCCGGAACAATGCCTCCACCCAGCACCCGGTTTAATTCGGGGTCACTGGTTTGGATCCGAAAGGTTTGTTTGGCTTTGACTTCGTTTAGCGGCTGTGTTTTTTTGGAAGGACTATCTGCATGGTAGGCCTGCCAGTCGGTAGCCGATGATTTTTTTGATTCCTTTTGAATGAGTTCCTCTACAAAAGTGTTCCATTGGTTACACGAAGGGCATTTACCCAGCCACTTGGCACTTTCATACCCACAGTTTTGACAAAAAAACGCTGTTTTAATTTTTGACATTGACTAAAATTACTCGAATAGTAAAGAAAAAATTATCAGAAACAGAGAATGAGCCGCAAGAAACAGGAGAAGAAATTTTGCAGTAAAAAGGGCTGATCTTTCGACCAACCCTTTTACTTACTAACCCATTAAATTCTGACACTAAATTACAAATCTACCCCACATTACAAAATTATTTTTTGCTCTTGTGTATAACTTTTACATGATTTTATATAAGTGCTTTTAACAAAAAGGAAATCGTAAAAAATTGATAATCAATGTATATTGGGGCCGAATTTTTTTGTGCTCCGGCTAAATTGTTCTGCTAAACTGTCATTGCCAGAGGTCGTTTAAGCGTTTGGCTGACAAAACGTTAGGGAACCACAATTTCGGGCAGAAAAAATGGGTTTGGTTGTAGATTTGAGAATTAATAAAAAAGGATTTAACACATGACATCATCGATTTTTTTGGTTTCGCTGCTTTTTGTAGGCATTAGCATGGTGGTTTCCATGATTTTAAAGAGCCGGTTTACGGCTTTTGGTAAAATTCCCCTGACTTCCCGGCTAACGGGGAAGGAAGTTGCCGAGAAAATGCTCCGGGAAAACGGGATTTACGACGTTCAGGTAGTTTCGGTACAGGGTTTTCTGTCGGATCACTACAATCCCATGAATAAAACCATTAATTTGAGCCCCGACGTATATAATAATTATAGTGTGGCTGCGGCGGCCGTTGCGGCTCACGAAACCGGTCACGCCATTCAGCACGCCACTTCCTATGCTTGGCTAAACCTCAGGAGTAAACTGGTGCCTGCGGTTCAGTTCAGCTCTACTATTGTGAACTGGATTCTCTTGATCGGGGTATTTATGGCCAGCTCGGGCAACCCCACCCTGCTTTTGGTAGGTATTGGCTTGTTTGCCCTAACCGTTCTTTTTTCTTTAGTAACCCTGCCGGTGGAATTTGACGCGAGCCGCAGGGCCTTGGTTTGGTTGCAACACACCAATGTAACCAACAGCCAGGAATATCCTAAAGCCAAAAGCGCCTTAACCTGGGCTGCAATGACCTATGTAGTGGCGGCCCTTGCCGCGGTGGTCACGCTGGTTCAATATATCATGTTGTACCTGGGGAGCCGGGACCGGGAATAAAGCCCAAAACGCATCAATAAAAAAGCCTCCGATCTGGAGGCTTTTTTATTACATTTTGATTTCTTCCCCGTTTTCATCAAAAAAACGGAATTCGGTAAGGTAGTAGTTGGTGTCCGATTTGATGTCGATGGTTTGTTTGAACTTTCTTTTCCATTTGGCCGCCTTGGAATTCCAAAACCAGCCCTTGGTTAGATAGGCGTGGACAATGGGGTGAACCACCAAGGTGAGGTTGCGGTGTTTGTGGGTTATCAGGTAATTTAAGTTCTTTTCAATCTCGTCTTCCAAAATCAGGGTTGACGCAATTTTGCCCGTGCCGTGGCAGGTAGGGCACACTTCCTGGGTGTTGATGTTCATTTCCGGCTTCATGCGCTGCCGGGTGATCTGCATTAGGCCGAATTTGGAGATGGGAAGCACCGCATGTTTTGCCCGGTCGGGCCGCATGAATCCTTCCATCGCTTCCATGAGCTTCTTTTTGTTGTCGGGAAGCTTCATGTCAATAAAATCAACCACGATGATGCCGCCAATGTCCCGCAGCCGCAACTGCCGGGCAATTTCTTCGGCCGCCTCCAAATTGGTTTCCAGGGCGTTTTGCTCCTGATTGTTGCTAACGCTTTTGTAGCCGCTGTTTACATCGATAACATGCAGGGCTTCGGTGTGCTCGATGATGAGGTAGGCCCCGCTGTTTAAATTAACGGTTTTGCCAAAGCTGGCTTTTACCTGTTTGGTAATGCCAAAGGTGTCGAAGATGGGCGATCCGTTCTGATGAAAGGAAACGATTTCGGCTTTTTCCGGAGCGATGCGTTGTATGTAACTTTTGGCATCGGCGTAAATGCCTTTGTCGTTGGTTACGATGCGGTTGAAATCTTCGTTCAAAAGATCCCGCAAAATGCTGGTGGTTTTGGTTTGTTCGCTTAAGATTTTGGCCGGGGCTACCGCACCGCGCAGGTTATTTTGAATGGTGCGCCACATGCCGGTCAGTTCGGAAAGATCTTCGTGCAGTTCGGCGGTGTTTTTTCCCTCTGCCGCCGTGCGCACGATCACGCCAAAATTTTTTGGCTTGATCGACTCAACAATGCGTTGGAGCCGTTTTCTTTCTTCCGAAGAATGAATCTTTCGGGAAACAGCCACGATATCATTAAAGGGGGTTAACACTACAAAGCGGCCGGGCAGGGAAAGTTCGCAACTCAGCC
>JAEVYV010000179.1 GCA_023392575.1 Bacteroidota bacterium
GAACAGCGCCACCGACATGGCAATGATGAGCGGCAGGGTGGCCAGCCGGGTGAACAGGCCCAAAATGACAAAAGCGGCACAAAAGAATTCGGCAAACACCACCATGGATAAAGAAGTGGTGGACCCAATATGAAACGGATCGGCAAACCGCGGGGCTTTTTGCGCAAAATGCATTAGTTTATCAAGGCCATGATTGATCATCATAAGCGAGCCGGCGCCTAAGCGCAAAGCCAGTACTGCAAAGGAAAAAGCGTTGTCGGATGTGCTGGTGCTGAATAATCTTTTCATATGGGAATATCGAATTGTGGCGCAAGTTTACGCAAACAATTTCAAAAATAAGAGGTGCAGGAAAATTGTTAAATCGTTTCGGCAATTGCAATTTTATGAAGTTCTTTGGAACGATGTTTGGCTAAAGCCAAAATAATTCAAATGCATTCAACGTTATCTTCGCAACGGTTAAAGAACGATCTATGAAGAAAATTTGTACATCAGCTACCTGCTGCCTGCTTTATGTTTTTTCTTTTTCGCAGCAAACCACGTTCTTTAAGGATCCGAATGAAAAGTTCAATGAGGCCAAGGAATATTTTCAAAAAGAACAGTTTAACCTGGCCTACCCGCTTTTTAAAGAACTGCAGCAATCCCTAAAGGAAACGCACAAGGTGAATACGCCCATCGAAGCTCAGGAAATTAATTATTATGCCACGGTCAGTGCGCTGAAGCAAAACGAGGATCGTGCCGAGCAGGACGCCCAGGAATACATTGTGGTCACCAAGAACAACGCCCGGGTGCAGATGATGAATTTTCACCTGGCCGAATTTTACTTCCGCCGGCGCCGGTTCTCCGATGCTGTTGGATTGTATGAAAACGCCAACATCGCTAATTTAAGCAACCGCGAAATTGCTGATTTGAAATTTCACCAGGGCTATTCCTATTTTACCATGCAGCAGTTTGCACAGGCCAAGCCTTTGCTGAATGCAATTAGGCAGGTAAAGACCGATCCCAATTACATAGACGCCAATTACTACTATGGCTTTATTGCTTTTCGGGACCGCGACTACAACGAAGCGCTGAAAAGCTTCCGGGTGGTGGAAAACGAACCGGCTTACGAAGCCCTTGTTCCCTACTACATAGCACAGATCTACTACGTGCAGGGAAATAAGGACGAAGCCGTGGCTTATGCCGAAAACAAGATCAAGCAGGGAAAAACACAGTATTACGACCTGGAGTTGAAGCAACTGCTCGGGCATGCCTATTTCGAAAAAAAGCAATACGCCAAAGCCGCTCCTTATTTGGAGGATTACGTCACCCGTTCCAAAAAGGTGCGCCGGGAAGACCTGTATGAATTGTCCTATGCCTATTACCAGGCAGCCAATTATCCAAAAGCCATCGAAGGGTTTAAACAACTAAGTGGGAACGAGGATTCGCTGAGCCAGCATTCGATGTATTTGCTTGGCGATTCGTATTTGAAAACCGGTCAGAAAGCCAATGCCCGGAATGCTTTTTTGTTTGGCTCTTCCAACAACAGCAATCCGGAACAAAGGGAAATTTCGCGGTTTAATTATGCCAAGCTTTCTTACGAACTAGGCTATCAGGACGAGGGGCTGAAAAGCCTGCGCAGCTTTTTGAACGATTATCCTGATTCGCGGTACAGAACAGAAGCCATAGAACTGTTGGTAGCCGCCCTGGCCAATACCAATAATTACAAAGATGCCCTAACGCTGCTGGAGGGCATTCAAAACCCAACGGCTATAGTAAGGGCCTTGTATCCGCGGATTTTATATGGCCGGGCTACGGAGTTGATTAACGATGGACGGTTAGCGGAAGCCAACGGTTTGCTGGACAGAGCCCTGCGGGAACCAGGCAATGCCTCCGTTTTGCCCTGGATCAACTTTTGGAAAGGGGAACTGGCGTACCGCAACAACAAGATTGATGATGCGATTCGTTATTATTATGCTTATTTAAATGCCGGTGCCCCGGCCTCCGGAGAAGCGAACGAACGAAGTGTGAAGTACAATTTGGGTTATGCTTATTACCGGAAGGAGAACTATCCGGTTGCCAAAAGTTTTTTTGAGCCACTGGCTGCCAGTGTTTCGCTGAGTTCGGACCCCATTACCCAAGATGCTTACGTTCGCACGGCCGATGCGTATTATATGAACCGGAGCTATGCCCAGGCAAGGGCCATGTACGATAATGTGATTAAGTTTTCGTGGCCCGCAGAGGACTACGCCACGTTCCAAAAAGCAATGATCGCCGGTATCAACAACGCAACCGAAAAGATCAGTCTGCTGAACACCCTGGTGCGAAAATTTCCGCAATCCAGCCTGGTCGGCGATGCCAATAACGAGATAGCAAACACCTATTTGGCCAACGAGCGGTTCAGTGAAGCCATTCCTTATCTCAATAACATCATCAACGCTACCGGAAACAGCAGTTTAAAGCCACAGGCCCGGTTAAAGCTGGGAATTGCATACTATAACATGAACAACACCAGTGCGGCGATTGATCAATACAAACAATTATTGAGTGCGTACCCCAATTCGCCGGAGGCGGATGATGCGTTGGATAACCTTAAAGTGATTTATGTAGAGCAGGGTCGCCCGGGTGATTATGCCGATGCGGCCCGGCAGGTGGGCAAGCCCATATCCGCGAGCACGGAAGACTCGCTGACCTACGAAGCGGCCCAGATTCAATACGACAACGGAAAATTGGCAGAGGCCCTGAATGCCTTCAACACCTATCTGCAACGGTTTTCCAACGGAACCTATTCAACCAATGCACATTTTCACCGTGCAGAAATTTACAACAGCCGTAAAGACTGGAACAATGCCCTGAGCAGTTATGCCGTGGTTGCCGAACGGGCGCCCAATACTTTTGCGGAAAGAGCCGTGTTGCAGGCAGCCCGCATCAATTTCTTTGAATTGAAAAATTATGCCGAGGCGGAAAAATATTATGCACAGCTCAAACAAATCACGGCCAGCCAGGAAAACCGCCTGGAGGCCATGCGTGGGTTATTGCGCAGCCAGTACCAACAGCAAAAATGGAGCGATGCCGCGGCCAATGCCAAAGACCTGATTGCCCAAAAGGGCAGCAGTTCCGATGATAAGGCGTTGGCCAATATGACCATTGGCAAATCGGCACAAATGGCTGGGCAGTACGATGTGGCCATCAACTCCTTTAAACAGGTGGTGGCCGTGAACAAAGCCGCCCTGGCCGCTGAGGCCCGCTACGAGATTGCCAACAGCTGGTTTATGGTGGACCGGTTGAGTGATGCGGAAAAAGCAGCGTTTGAAGTAATCAATAAATCGGGTTCTTACGATTGGTGGGTGACAAAGGCGTATATTCTTTTGGGCGATGTTTATTTCAAGCAAAAAGATTATTTCAACGCCAAGGCCACTTTCCAAAGCGTGGCGGAAAATTCCTTATCGGCCGAATTAAAATCAGAAGCCCAGGCCAAGTTGAACAAGGTCATTGAAGAAGAAGGAAAAAACAGTAAACTAAGTAATTAGGTCACCGGAAACCGGCAGCTGTAAGAACCAGGGTTTTCACCGGAAAGCAAAATGAAAACGCCGGCTGCAGGCACCCGGTGCGCAGTAATAATTTATTGAAACAGCACAATAACAACATGAAATCTTCCATCTTATTAGCGGGAATTTTATTAACAGGCGCCGCAGGTTTTGCTCAGGATACCCTGAAACGCAGGGAGGTAAATGTAACGTCTACCTTCAAGCCCTCCCTGAAAGAAGCCGCTAAAATCAATATCAATGCGGCTCCGCCCGTTCCCGATACTTCGAGGCCAAGATTGCAATACAATATCCCCAACCAAAACCTGTTGTTTGGTTTTCAGCCCGGCAGCTTAAAACCCCTGGCTTTATCCATTGACTCTGGCGGGCGGTGGAACAACGAAAGTTATATCAAGGCCGGCTACGGCACCCTGCGCACACCTTTCGTGCAGGCCGGACTATCGGTGGGTGATGGCAAAACCGCGGGCCTGAACCTGTATGCCAAACATTTTTCATCAAAAGGCAAACTGGAGTTTCAGGATGTACTGCACACCAATATTGACCTGAATGCGTTTATGCAAACCGCCAATAACCTGGAGTGGAATGCACGGTTTGGCGGGGTGCAGGAAAAATACAACAAGTATGGATTTGAGCCCAAGGACCTGGAGTTTCCCGAAGATTCCATTAAAGTAAAGTTTCAAACCTGGAGAGCAAGGTTCGGTTTTCACAACATCAACCGTACGGCGCTGGGTCTTTCTTATGCCCCCGAAGTAAAAATAGATGCTTTCAACGATCAGCTCAGTAATTCGGAAAGCAATACATACATTAACCTGCCTTTGAAAAAAACGCTGGGCACCGAGTTCGAAGCAGATCTTGCCTTGGAAGCCAATTTTGCGCAATACAAACCCGAAGGCAAGACAAAGGTGAATAACAATTTTGTGGCGCTGTCTCCTTCGCTTTTGTATAAAACCGCCAACCTGAACCTGCAGGCCGGCATCAAACCATCCTGGGACAACGGGGCGTTTAAATTATTTCCCAATGTGATGGTAGAATTTAGTTCCAGCGACGACCGCATTTCGTTTCAGGCCGGCTGGCTGGGGCACATGCGCTATTCGGGCTACCAGTACATGGCCGGCTTGAACCCCTGGATATGGGCGCCGCTGACGACACAAAACACCTGGATCGAAGAACGCTACGCCGGCTTTAAGGGTTCGGCGGGGAACCACTTCAATTACAGTGTCAAAGTAGCGCACAACAAGATCAACAACCAACCCCTGTTTGTAAACGACACCATGAGCGGCAAATCGTTTGAGGTTTTGAATGAGGCGGAAATGAAGGTGATGAATTTTACCGGCGAGCTGGGCTACACGGTGGGAGAGAGGTTTTCCATCATCTCGAACCTGACGTTTAACCGGTACAAGCCGGAGGTGCAGGAAAAAGCATGGGGACTGCTGCCCCTGGAGTTTAATACAACCATGAAAGTGCAGGTGCTTAAGGATCTGTATGTGCATGCAAATCTTTTTGCATTCGACGGCCCCTGGTCGCTGACCAAGAACGGTAGAAAAAACCTGCAGGGCGCCATGGACCTGGGGGCCGGACTGGAGTTTAAAATTGTTGACAATATAAAACTATGGGCCCAGTTCAATAATATCTTAAACAAAGAATACCAGCGCTGGAACCAATATCCAACTTATGGGTTCAACTTCCTGGGCGGAGTTGTATTTTCGTTCGCTCAAATTAAATAAGGTGCTGTCTTTACTTACAAAATATTTGCTGCAATACCGGAGGCTTTGTATTCCCCACGTGGGTACGTTTGAACTGGTGCAGCAACCGGCGGAATTTAGTGTGGTGGATCAGTTGATGCTGCCGCCGGCCTTTCGCCTCAGCTGGACCAGTAGTGATTTTTTACCCGAGCACCAGTTGTCTTATCTGGCAGCCGCCAGCCGGGCCGATAAAGAAAAAACCCGGGCGGAGCTGGACCAGTTTGGGCAGGGCTTTTATTCGAAACTGGAAAAACAAACATTCACCTGGAACGGGATCGGTACGGTAAAAAAAGAAAACGGATCGGTTCATGTTGCCAAAGAGTTTTTGCAGGTAGACGGCTGGGAAGTGGTGCCGGCGCACAAAGTGGTTCGGGAACATGCCGAACACAGCATGTTGGTTGGCGACCGGCAAATGACCTCGCAGCAGGTGGCTGATACTTTGGGTAAGGGTGGAAAAAAACGGTCTTATGTCGTTCTCATTGGGTGGATTTTGTTTGTCTTGACCTTGCTGGCCATCATTTTTCTGTTGTATAAAAACGGGTTCAATCCCTTGTCGTCGGGACTAAAAATGAAAACCTCCGCCAACAGTCTTTACCTCTAATGTTTTTTGATTGCCTATTTTGCAGCCCATTGTATGAGTAAGGTACACTACACCCAATGTCCGGTTTGCGGCAGTCCGGCCATCAATCCATTGCTAACCGTAAAAGATCATTCGGTAAGCCAGGAAGAATTTGTGATCTGGCAATGCGGCAACTGCAGTCTGCGCTTTACACAGGACGTGCCGGACGAGACTTCTATCGGACCTTATTACCAGTCGCCGGATTATATTTCGCACAGCAACACCAGTAAGGGTTTGTTGAACAAACTGTATCAGCGGGTGCGCAAATTCACCCTGCGGCAAAAAGCTTCGTTGATCATTAACAATACCACGGCCCAGGGCAGCATACTGGATATTGGCGCTGGTATAGGCGCTTTCCTGGATGAAATGAAAAAAAGCCAGTGGAAGATTGCCGGCATCGAGCCGGATGAAGGAGCAAGGGCGCAGGCCAAAAAGCTTTTTGGCCTGGAACTGCAACCGGCCGTCGCATTGCAGGAGTTGCCGCACCGCAGTTTTGATGCCATTACCCTGTGGCATGTGCTGGAACACGTGCAAGCCTTGCATGAATATGTGGCGCAACTAAAAATGCTTTTAAAGCCAGGGGGTAAGATCTTTATTGCCGTGCCCAATTACCACTCTTTGGACGCACAGATCTACCGCAATTACTGGGCGGCTTACGATGTGCCACGGCATTTGTATCATTTTACACCAAAAGCCATGAGGGTGTTGCTGCAACAGCACGGCTTAAAAATTACCGCAACCAAACCCATGTGGTTTGATGCTTTTTACATCAGCCTGTTGAGCAGCAAATACCACAGGGGAAAAACTTCCTGGATTGGGGCAGGCCTTAGTGGTTTGCGGTCAAACCTGAATGCCCTGTTTCAGCAAAAGGCGGCCAGCTCGCTGATTTACATTGTTTCCGAAGATTAAAAATCAAATTGGATCTCGTACAATTCGGGCCAGTATTTGCCGGTAACGTAAACTTTTTTGGTAGCGGGGTTGTAGGCAATGCCATTGAGTTCGGCTGCGTGGGGGTCTTTGGCTTTCACCTTGTTTACCAGCTCTGTCAGATCCATTTTGGCAACCACCTGACCATTGGAAGGGTCGATCTTTAAAATATAATTGTACAGCCATTGGTTGGCATACACAAAGCCATTGATGTATTCCAGTTCGTTGATGTTTACAGCCGGGGCTTCGTTTTCGGTAACGGCCTGTACCCGCAATAAGCGAAAGGTTTGCGGTTCGTAAAAGTACAGGTTGTTGCTGCCGTCACTGGCAATCAAATTTTTTCCATCGTTGGTCAGGCCCCAGCCCTCCGGGTTCAAACGCAGTTCTTTGATTTTTTTAAAATCCTTGGCTGAGTAAACGTTGACCACCCGTTCCTTCCAGGTAAGCTGGTAAACCGTGTCGTTTAACACGGTGATCCCTTCCCCAAAATATTTCTCGCCTATGGCTACCTCTTGGACCACTTTTCCCGTTGCCAAATCCATCTTTACCAATTTCGATGGCCCGTAGTTGCCGGTGCTTTCCAGCAAATAGCCGTTGTAAAACTCCAGGCCTTCGGTAAAATAACTGGTGTCGTGCGGATGCACAGAAAGGACACTATAGCTCAGAACAGGCGTGGTTCTAACCGGGGCATCGGTTCCGCCGTCTTCGCTATTGTTACAACCTATAAAGATTAATGCTAATGCAGAAGATGAGAGCCAGCCAAATGTTTTCATCGGACAAAAATAAGGGATGAAAAAGAAGACATTTGTTAAACAAAGGGCTTCCGTTTTTTTGTTTTGTAATGATTGCCATTTATATTTGGCATTCCTTCCCACGTATCCTAAAAAAGATCCCCTAATTTTCAAGTTACCGTCCCCTAAATAGTTCCAATACCTGGGAATTGCATCTCTGTTTGTCATAGGTTCCAACATCCCTTAAGAAACACGTTATTCCATAGCCCTGTGGATGCCCTAAACCCTGGAACTATGAGGACGCTTGTCTTAGGTATCTGCATTCTTATTTCTACCTTTTCTTTTGCGCAGCGGGAATGCGCCACCTCCTCTTACATAGAGGAGCAAAAGCGTTTGCATCCGGCATTGGCCCGCAAACTAAACGACGCCGAGCTTTTCATGCAACACCAAAAAGCAAATGCCCGGTTGCAGGGCGGGGGAGCAGCCAGCGTGATAAAAATTCCCGTGGTGGTGCACGTTCTGTACAACAAACCAGAACAAAATATTTCGGATGCTCAAATAAAAAGCCAGATAGAGGCCCTGAACCGTGATTTTAGGAGGGACAACCCAGACTCGGTGAATACCCCGGAGCGTTTTCGGGCTTTGGCGGCCGATGTTCAAATAGAATTTGCCCTGGCCACAGTAGATCCAAAAGGACGGCCTACCAACGGGATCGTTCGCAAACAAACCAGCGTTGGTTTTTGGAAGTCCGATGATAAAATAAAATTCTCCGCCCAGGGCGGCGATGACGCCTGGGACAGCCGTTATTATCTAAATATATGGGTGGGCAATTTGCAGTATGCGTTGGGGTATGCTTCGCCTCCCGGCGGACCCGCAGAAAAAGACGGAATAGCTATTGCCACCTCTGCTTTTGGCACCCTCGGCAAAACCGGGGCCTACAACCTGGGCCGCACCGTGGTGCACGAAACCGGGCACTGGCTTGGCCTGAAACATATTTGGGGCGATTACTATTGCGGCGACGATCTGGTGGACGACACCCCCAAGCAGGGCAACTTTACGCCGGGGTGTCCCAACGGGGTCAGAAGCTCCTGCGACAACGGTTCCGCCGGGGACATGTACATGAATTACATGGATTATACCGGCGATGCCTGTATGAATTTATTTACCGAAGGCCAAAAACAGCGGATGCGTTCTTTGTTTAACCCCGAAGGTCCCCGCAACGCTTTTTTGTACAGCAAGGGGCTGGGTAAACCC
>JAEVYV010000189.1 GCA_023392575.1 Bacteroidota bacterium
CCCGGTTCCAGAGGCCAAAAGGAAAAGCAAAATGTTCCACCGGTTTTCCGGTAATTTCTTCCAGTTTTTTCTTGGTCTTGAGCAGTTGCTGGTCCCAGTCGTTTACAATTTTCTTTCTGCCGCCTTCTTCAATTTCATTTTCGGGCTTGTAACGGTCAAACCGGCTGTGGTCCCAGGTATGCGAGGCAATCACATGCCCTTCATCGGACAGTTGCTTGATCTGCTCTTTGCTCATGTACCGGGGGCGTCCAATGGAAATAGTCATGATGAAATAAACACCCTTAAAACCATACTTGTCCATTTCAGGTTTAGCTATAGAGAATTGTTCTTCATCTGTATCGTCGTAAGTCAGCATCACCGGCTTTTCAGGAATCGGGCTGCCATGAACCAGGTAATCATAGTACTGATCAGGGGTGATGGTTTTGTAACCACTGTCGGCCAGAGCTTTCATTTGCGCTTTGAAGGCAGCGGTAGATACGGAATACTCTCCGTCTTTCTTGGTGATAACGTCCTTGATGTGGTGATAACAAAGCACCGGCACTTGTTTGCGGGCCAGGATTTCGGTGGCCGAAGCAATGGTTTTGGGCGCCGGAGCGATGGTGCTGCTGTCAACGGATTTTGGTGCAGAAGCGCTGGTTTCCTGTTCCACAACGGTTGATTGGTTGCTGCAGCTAATTAAAAATGCGGCGGCAAGGCTTAGAAGGTGAAAATGGCTTTTCATATACATTAAAAATAATAATACAAATATGAACGCAATGGCTGTATAAAGAAAGAGAAATTCAATGTTTAACAAATATATCGTACATAAACCGAAGCAGGGTGGCCATTACGATGAACAGGAAAAAAATGCGGATGAATTTATTGCCTTTGGCAATGGCCATGTTGGCACCAAGGGCACCGCCCAGCGCATTGCTGGCTGCCATGGGCAAGGCCACCAGCCAAATGATCTTTCCTTTTACCAAAAACAGGGTGATGGAACCCAAGTTGGTGGCCAGGTTTACCAATTTGGCATGGGCCGAGGCATGCAAAAAATCAAAACCCAGTAGGCTGACAAATGCCAGGATCAGAAAACTGCCGGCGCCGGGGCCAATAAAACCATCATAAAAACCAATGATCAAACTGATCAACACAGCATACAAAAGCTGCCGGTTGGGGGAATGTTCTTTCTCCTGGCGCTGGCCAAAATCTTTTTTGGAAAAAGTATAAAGGGCCACACCGGTCAGAACCACCAGTAAAACGGGTTTCATAAAACGGTTGCTGACCACGGTAAGCAATTGAGAACCTGCAAACGATGCAAAAAAAGCAATGGCGCAGATGAGAGTGACCAACTTCCAGTTGATGGTTACCTTTTTCAGGTACTGCACTACGGCCAGGCTGGTGCCACTGAACGAAGGAATTTTTAAAGAGGCCACCACGGAGGCTACGGGAAAAGAAGGCAAAAGCACCAGTGCGGCCGGCAGTTGGATCAGGCCGCCGCCGCCCACAATGGCATCAACAAAACCGGCACAAAAAGCCACCAGGCAAAGAAGAATCAAATGATAAAGCTCGACTTCCATAAACAGGCTGGCGAAATTAGGGAAGTTTGTAGTTTGTGGTTTGTAGTTAGGGAAACTCTCTAAATTCAAGATTGCCGATCAATTGGAGGAATGGTTGATCTGTATCTGTTTACAGCAACCGAAAGGAGGGCAGATTGTAGCGATCTACAACTATAAATCACAAACTATAAACTGTTTTACCGATGCGCCGTCACACCCACCTGCCTGCAGTAGCCCAAAACCGGACAGGTAGAGCAATGGGGAAGCCTGCCGGTACAAATGTGCTTTCCAAAAGGCATCAGCAGGCGGTTGATGTCAATCCAGTGTTCCCGGGGTACTAGTTGTTCCAGCTCCTTCATGGTTTGCTCGGGAGTTTTGGTTTGCACCAAGCCCCAGCGGTTGGTAACCCGGTGCACATGCACGTCCACGCTGATGCCCGCCTGGCCGCTGGCCACGCCTAAAGCAAGGCTGGCGCATTTGGGTCCCACACCTTTTAGGGCGGTGAGCTTTTCGTAATCCGGGGGGAGCTGTCCGTTGTACGCTTCCACAGCGGTTTGGGCAATGCCCAGTAGGGTATAGGCCTTTTGCCCCGGGTATTGGGCACCGTAAAGCAGCGCTTCTAGTTTTTGGGGAGGAAGTTTTAGCAGGTCCGCCGGCGTTCGGGCAAGGGAAAACAGTTTTTCGGACAGCGGGATGGTGGTTTCATCCAGAGTTCTTATAGAAATGATGCAGGAGATGAGTTGTTCAAAAAGGGAAGTATAGCCTCGTTCGTATAATTCAAACATAGCGGCTTTGGGATAAGCCGCCGTGGCTTTTTCAACACGCTTCAATACAATGGCCAGATTGAAGGGACGCTTCATGGCAGAAGTGAAGGCAATTATCTTACCAGCAGGGGAGAGGTTGATTGGTTGCCAGGGAAATATTTTATGCGAACCACCACTTACCAATCTTTCAACTTGTCAATTAAATCATCGATTAATGCTGCTTGCGCCGGGTTGATTTTTTCTTTGGCCGCCTCTGTTTTAAACCAGCCGGCTTTGTCCACCTCGGGAAACGATTGCCACCTGCCGGATTTGTACGGCCATTCCTGTTTAAAACTGTTGGAGACAATGCTTTCGACATCCAGGTCGCCTTCCAAAGCCCAGGCATACACCCATTTGCCGCCTTTTTGCTGAATGGTTTTCAGTTCGATGAAATCTCCCGAAACCTCTTTGCCGGTTTCTTCTTTAAACTCTCTTTGCGCTGCGCTTAAGGCCTCTTCATCTGCAGCAAATTCTCCCTTGGGTATGGACCAGGCGCCCCTGTCTTTTCCCTGCCACAAAGGGCCGCCGGGATGTATTAAAAAGAACTCCAGGTGCTGACCCTTTTTTCGAAACAACAATATGCCGGCGCTTTTTCTCATGGCTTAACGGGTTCGGTTTTCTTTTGCGTAAGATAAAACAGACTGATGAGGATCCAGTCCACCCAAAACAACGGTTTAGAGGCCTTCAAAAATAGCTTTTGTAGGGGAGGAAGTGAGGAATTGGGGCTACGCTTGCATTTCAAAAGGTCTTGAGCAACGGGGTAGTAAAGAGGGCAGAGCGTTCGGCTTTAAAAACAGGCCCGCAAGTAGCTTGGTTGCCTAAATGTTTTGTTGCTCCACAGGCTGATCGCTTTCCTCTGAAGGGTCGCCATCCTCTTTTCCCTGCCCCTTTTGGGTTTGCATGACGAATGGATCCATGCTTTGCGAAGATTCCGGATCTTCGTTCCGGTCTGCTTCCGGCTGGATGTTTTCAGGAGCGGCAGTGGCCGGAGACGCCTTTCTGTGGCCTGGTTGATTGCGGTCTGACATATAATATGATATTGTGTTGATTGGGATACTTATTCCTCAAACAATACCATGCCAGAGTAAAGAGTCGAAAAGAAGCAGCCTGAACAAAGAAACCATTAATGCAGCTCTTCTGCAATGGCTTCGTTCAGAAGGTTTTCATTGCCAGCCACCCAGGCGGGCAAGCCTTCTTCCACAATCTTCCATTGATTGTTTTCTGCTTTTTGCATTTTAAAAATGATGCGGTTGCCCCTGTCGTCGGGCACGTCTACATGCAGCAAACTATTGGAAGTGCCGGGAAGCATTCTGAAGTTAAATTCCCGAAGGCGGCTGTTTGCCTTTACCAGTTTTGTAAAATGTATGTTTCTTGTGAAATTGAAGTCCATGGTCAGATTTGTTGCACAAGGTCAGCAATTGTTATGCAGGTTTTCATTAAAGATTTCATAAGGTTTGGACGAGGCTGGTGATTTGTAGACAGGGATCAAGAATTAATGCTTAGAAAAGATGAGTCCGGCTTAAAAGTTAGTTTCTTTATCTTTTGGCTTGCTTTTTCGAGCAAACAAGGAGAAGTCTAAAAATTAACGGTACAGCTTAACGGCAAACCTTTAGTTTTGCGCCTTGTTGTTGACTATTAATTGATTATTAAAGTAGAAGGCATATAGAACATGGTTACTCCAAAGTTCCCAACGGTAAAGGAATCGTTTCACAAAGAGTTGAAAAGACGCATCAACGCGTATTTTGAAAGCACCGGTAAGTCGTTTACAGGTAACCGGCAATTATATATAAAAGCAGCGGTGCTGTTGAGCTGTTTTCTTTTTTTATACGTTCTCCTGGTGTTTTTT
>JAEVYV010000192.1 GCA_023392575.1 Bacteroidota bacterium
GGCAATGACCAGCACCGTTACCAGGGCCAGAAGTCCTTGGGTAAGGCCGTTTTCGCCGCCCAAAACAATCCAGCAAACAAAGGCCAGCAGGGCAATGCCGATTACAACAGGAACAAAAACGCCTGCAATCTTATCTACCAGCTTTTGAACAGGAGCTTTTGAGCCCTGGGCTTCCTGCACCATTTTGATGATCTGGGCCAGCATGGTTTCGCCCCCCACTTTTTCTGCCCTAAATTGAAAACTGCCTTTTTGGTTGATGGTGCCGGCATATACTTTTGTGTCTTTTATTTTTTCCACCGGCACCGGCTCACCCGAGATC
The DNA here is from genome assembly GCA_023392575.1 of Bacteroidota bacterium. Lineage (GTDB taxonomy): Bacteria > Bacteroidota > Bacteroidia > Chitinophagales > Chitinophagaceae > Flavisolibacter. The sequence continues at coordinate 320 of JAEVYV010000192.1, forward strand.
ATGCTTTCATCCACGAAGGAGCTACCCCATTGCACGGTGCCGTCCACCGGCACTTTTTCTCCGGGCTTCACCAGCAATACATCGTTCACCTGAACCTGCTCCACGGGGATTTCCGCAGTATGCCCTCCCTGATGCACCACCGTCACCACTTTGGGTTGAAGGCCCATCAGCTTTTTAATGGCCGATGAAGTAGAGGCCTTGGCTCTTTCTTCCAGCAACTTACCCAATAAAATAAAGGCCACAACCACCCCTGCTGCTTCAAAATATACATGGGCGTGTAGTCCCCGGGCATGCCAGAAGTGCGGGTAAACGGTATTGAAAACACTGAACAGATACGCAATGCCGGTACTCAGTGCAACCAGGGTATCCATATTGGCCGAACGGTGTTTGGCCTGCTTCCATGCGTTAACGAAGAATTGTTTGCCGAAAACCAATACCACCGGTGTGGCCAAAGCCCACATGATGTAATTGGCATAGGGCATGTTCATAAAAAACATACCGATGATGACCAGCGGAACGGAAAGCGCAACCGACCAAAGCGTCCGCCGCTTCAGCGATTGCAGCCTTTTGCGGTGCAGGTCTTCCAATGCATCTTTGGCCTCCGTGCCATCTTCTATGACCAGGTCGTAGCCAATGGATTGCGCTGCTGCTTTTAGTTGCTGGGGACTGACGGCTGTGGGAATGTATTCAACCTGCAGCGAGCCGGTGGCAAAGTTTACCGAAGCGCTGACTACCCCGGGCTGCGAAGCAACCATGCTTTCCGTGCTGACTGCGCAGGAGGCGCAACTCATACCGGTTACCGGAAAATTCTTTTTGATGGTTTCTACATCATAGCCCAGGTCGCGGATGGCGTGAACCGCTTTGGCGATGGTTTCGTTGTCGTTGGAAGTTATGGTGGCTTTTTGGTTGTTTAATTCCACTTTGTGCGACGTCACCCCCGGTACTGCGGCCAATCCCTTGTCAACAATCAGGGCACAGTGTTCGCTTTCTACTCCTACCAACGGCAGGTCTGTCTTCTTCTCTGTAATCATAGAATCGTCTGTTTTTACAAAGTTCCGGCCTGGGGTTGGTTTTGGTGTTACACCTTTTTTGGAAAGAGTTATAGGTTTTTAGGTTGAAGGTTCGCCCGGACTTAGTTGATGCGGTCCAGCGGCTTGCGGCGCTGCGCCCCCAGTTGTTTAAAATGGGAAGGAGTAAGGCCGGTCACCTTTTTAAACTGGTTGGAAAGATGCTGCACACTGCTGTAGCCCAGCCGGTAGGCGATTTCGGATAAGGAAAGTTCATCATAAACCAGCAATTCCTTTGCCTTCTCTATTTTTTGGGCGATGTAGTATTTTTCAATCGTCATTCCTTCTATGGAAGAAAACAGGCTGCTCAGGTAGGGATAGTCAAGGTGCAGTTCGGCGGAAAGAAAAGTGGACAGGTTGTCTTTGGCGTCATCAAGGTCCTGGCCGATCCGCTCGATCACCAGGCGTTTTATTTTCTCGATGATCCTTGTTTTCCTGTTGTCGATCATTTCAAAGCCTTCCTGCTCCAGGCGTTGCTGGAGCTGCTCTTTTTGTGTGCCGGTCAACTCTTTTTTTAAAGGAACTTCGCCCAGCAGCACGGGCCCATGCTCTATTTTGAGTTCGTTCAATATATTGTCTACCGATTTGACACAACGGTTACAAACCATGTTTTTAATATAAAGTTGCATGGTGTAAAATTACTGTTGTGATCTAAGAGAAAGAGAAAATTGCCGTAATGGGGAGGTGCTGTCATGAGAAAAAACTCTTAGTCGTTATTTTTTTGTGCTTTCATGTCGTAGTTCAAAACAAAAAATATTTATTTTGGAGCATATTCCAATCCTATGCAATTAATGATGTATTTAGGCAACGATTTGATTGATTCTGTTAAGGTGGATGTGCACCTGCTTTCGCAGCCGGGCTACCTTGGCAAATTCAAGCGGGTATTAAAAAGTAAGAATGCGGAAATCATTCAGGAGTCCGGGGTGCAGCCGGAGTTTTTGGTGGTTGACCTGAAGCCCGCCGCTCATTCCCAGAAAAAACAAACCGTGTCTTAACAAACATACTTTATCGCTTCGTCTCCCGCCCATTGGCCGGCCGCTCTTCCCGCCGCCGCTTACCCTTATTTCGGCCGTGTGCAAAAAAACTTTATACTTGCACATACAGCATGAACGGCAGAAATGTAATTTTTTCGCTTTGTTTAATACTGGCTGTGTTGGCCATTGTTGTTTCCAGAATCCAGCACGAGCCGCGGGCCAAAGAAGTTTTTGACCGGCACCCCGCCCGGCTTTCTTTTACCCAACACGCTTTGTGCCGCATGGGTTGTCACCGCATCAGCAAAGAAGAGATTCACGAGATCATGCAAAAGGGAATCATCAATTTCAGCAAAAGCGATAAATACAACCGGCCTTGCCCCACTTATGCCCTGCAGGGCGAAACCAGCGGCGGGGAGAAGCTGCGGGTGGTCTTTGTTCAGTGTGCCGGGGAAACCCGGGTGCTAAGCTGCTCTAACCTTAAAGATGATGTTGACTGCCCTTGCCCCGGCGATGCCGCAGGGGATGGGGAACAGGCCAAGAAAATTAACCCATGATGCGTATCCTGCTCAAACCGCTTCAGATTTTGTATGTGCTCTATGCCTTTGCCGTATTTGTGGCATTGATGATCCCGGTTTTTATCTGGTCTTTGCTGGTGCTGCCGTTTGGGAAAATAAAGGGCGGCAACCTGATTTATTTTGCCTGCATGGTGTGGGCCGACCTTTGGTTTTTTCTGGTTTTTATTTATCATAGAAACATCTACCTGGAAAAACCGCAAAAAAACCGGTCGTATATTTTTGTTGCCAATCACATCTCGTATCTCGATTCGGCCATCATTCCCAAAACCCTGCGCCACCCCGTCCGTGCGTTGGGGAAGGTGGAGATGAGCAGGATCCCTGTGTTTGGCTTTATTTACAAACACGCCATTGTTACGGTCGACCGAAGCAATCCGGCCAACCGCAGCCGGAGTGTGCAGGTCCTGAAATCTGTTTTGGCCAGGGGCATTTCCATTCTGGTTTTCCCCGAAGGAACGTTCAACACTTCGCACCGGCCCTTAAAAGAATTTTACGATGGGGCCTTCCGCATTGCCATAGAAACCGGTACGCCCATTAAACCGGTGTTGCTCGTAGACGCCTACAGCCGTATGAGTTACAAATCCATTTTTACCTTGAACCCCGGCATCAGCCGCTCCGTTTTTCTGCCCGAGGTTCCGGTGGAGGGATTGACCTTAAAAGATGTGGCTTCTCTAAAAGCCAAGGTATTCCAAATGATGGAGGCCGCATTGATTGAATACCAGGCGGGTTGGATAAAATAGCTGTTTTGTCTCACTCCGTCCAAGCGGTACCAAACGGGCACAGAATGATCAATTGGATGATAGAATCGGTCCGTTTTCTGAAGAAATTGCTATTCTTTAATAAAAGCCGGCCGGTTGCCAGCCTTAATCTTGCGGGCAAGTCTTCCTTCTCCTTTATTTTTACAGCGCATTCATGTTTGCCGAAGTCATCATACCATTAGCTCTTCCCAAAAATTATACATGGGAAATTCCTGCGGGCCTGATCGATAGCATACAGGTTGGTTGCCGGGTAGAGGTAAACCTGGGCAAGAATAAAAAATATGCCGGTGTGGTCAAGCGCATTCACTCAGATGAACCGCAAAGTTTCCAGACCAAAGAGATTCTCAATCTTCTAGATACCGAGCCGGTGATTCAGCGCTACCAGCTGCAGCTTTGGGAATGGATGGCCGATTATTATATGTGCTCAGAAGGCGAGGTGATGGCGGCGGCCCTGCCTTCCCATTTTAAACTTTCCAGCGAAACCATCCTGATCTACAACGAGGAGTACGGCGATGATTTTTCGGAGCTGGATAACGAAGAGTACCTGGTGGCCGAGGCTTTGCTGATGAAGCACGAACTGCGTCTGACCGAAGTGCAGCAAATCCTGGATGCAACCCATGTCTATCCAATCGTTAACCGCCTGATCGGAAAGAAGGTTTGTTTTGTATGGGAATCTTTAAAGCAAACCTTCAATGCCAAAAAAGAAAGTTTTGTTTTACTCAATCACGAATACGACAACGAGGACCGTTTGTCGGAGTTGTTGAACAACTGGGGCCGGGCGCCCAAGCAGATGGAACTGCTGTTAAGTTACCTGCACCTGATGAAAACGCAGGGCGAGGTAACCAAGGCGGAATTGCTGAAAAAATCCGGCGCTTCCGATGCCCAGCTAAAAGGGCTGGTTGAAAAAGAAGTGCTGCGCATTGAAAAGCGAAGCGTGGACCGCCTGCATTATGCTCCCAAAGACGTGGTCATTGATTTTGGACTGTCGCTTTCCCAGCAAAATGCATACAACCAGGTGCAGGAGTGTTTTGAGAACAGGCAGGTATGCCTGTTGCATGGAGTGACCTCCAGTGGCAAAACGCATGTGTACATCAAACTCATTGAGCAATACATCCGCAGGGGGCAACAGGTGTTATACATGCTGCCCGAGATTGCCCTGACCTCGCAGATCATCCGCCGCCTGCAAAAACATTTTGGCGGCTACATCGGCATTTATCATTCCAAGTTCAGCCAGAACGAACGAGTGGAAATATGGAATAAGGTAAAGTCGGGGGAATTGAAAATCGTACTGGGTGCACGGTCCTCGCTTTTTCTTCCCTTCCTGGATTTGGGCTTAATTATTTGCGACGAAGAACACGACACATCCTACAAGCAGCAGGACCCGGCGCCGCGGTATCACGGCAGGGACGCTGCGATTTATATGGCTTCGCTTACCCGTTCCAAAGTGTTGCTGGGCAGTGCCACCCCTTGTCTTGAAACCTACTTCAATGCCAAACAGGGCAAATACGGACTGGTGGAATTGCTGGAACGTTTTGGCGAGGTGAAGCTTCCGGACATGGAGGTGATTGATACCCGGACGGTGGCTAAAAAGCCCGGTGAAAAAGTGATGATCTCTCCCCATCTTTCAGAGGAAGTAAAGACCACGGTTGCAAAGGAAAAGCAGGTCATTCTTTTTCAAAACCGGCGCGGCTATGCGCCTTACCAGGTGTGCATGGTTTGTGGCTGGATCGCCCAATGCAAAAGCTGCGATGTCTCACTGACCTATCATAAATTTTCCAATAAATTAAGTTGCCACTATTGCGGCAGCGTTTACCCCATTACAGCTACCTGCCAGGCTTGCGGCAGCGATAAGTTGACGCAGCGAAATTTTGGCACCGAAAAAATTGAGGAGGTGCTGGCTGCCGATTTGCAGGGTGTAAAAGTGGGGCGGATGGATTTTGACACCGTGCGCAACAAGAATGCCCATGACGTGCTGATCCAGCAGTTTGAGCAACGAAAGATCGATGTGTTGGTAGGCACCCAAATGGTGGTAAAAGGACTGGATTTTGATAATGTGGACCTGGTGGGAATTTTGGATGCCGATGCCTTGCTGCATTTTGCCGATTTTAGGGTGAATGAACGAGCCTTTCAATTGATGGAGCAGGTGAGCGGAAGGGCGGGCCGCAGGGACGGGGCCGGAAGGGTGGTGATCCAAACCATGAACCCCAAACATCCGGTTTTGTTGCATGTGCTGCAGCACGATTATACCGGCATGTATCAGGAAGAGATTGAAAAGCGAAGGCAATTTTTTTATCCGCCCTTTTCACGGATCATCCAGGTGCAGTTCAAGCACAAGGAAAGAGATGTGGTGAGTGACGGGGCCCATGCTTTTGCCCGGGCTTTGGAAACGCCCTATGCCAAGTATATGGTGGGGCCTGCCGAACCGGTGGTGAACCGGGTTCGGAACATGTATTTAATGGAACTATTGATCAAATTGCCCAGGGATAGCCAGTTGATTGCCCGGTGCAAACAGGATATCCTAAAAGAATGTGCCCGGTTGCGCCAGGAAGGCCGGTTTAAAAGGATTGTTGTTGTGCCCGACGTGGATGCATTATAAAAAGGCTCATTTGAATAATTGAAAATGCAAATACAGGAAAACCATTCACTCAAACCATACAATACCTTTGGCATCGATGCCCGTGCCAGATATTTTGCTGCGTTTACGGATACCCGCCAGCTGGAAGATCTTCTGTCAGCGGCAAGCCACAAATTGCAAATTCCACACATTCTGATCCTGGGCGGCGGCAGCAATATTTTGCTGACCAAAGA
>JAEVYV010000194.1 GCA_023392575.1 Bacteroidota bacterium
GTCCAAACAACTGCGATGGCCCGTTTATTGGATTACTTCAAGGTTAGAATCCAATTGCTTCGGGGTTGTATCGCAAATGGTGGTGTTCATTTGCAATTTGCGAATTATGAATCTGCTATAATCTTTACTTCTTACTTACCACGAACACTTTTTACAGGTCTTTCCTCCTGCATCAGCACAAGCCCGTTTTTGAAAGACTTTCCCTCACCGATGGCAGATCAGTTGACCCGCCCTCTGTTTTCAGATCTAAGCTCCCTGTATATCCGGTTTCGTTTACAACCGGTTCTTTCATGACGGGTATGTTATTTAGATAGCTTGCCAGCAGGGCTAAATTTCTATTGGTTAATAGGGCTGGTTTTTCTCCCAAGCCTGTCATCAGGCCTTCCGCCTTTTGATTTCAAATGATGGGCAGCGTCTTTTTCTTCTGCACCCAGCAATTCATTTTTCTTTGTTCAAACCACCCGGTATAGCCCGAGTAATGGTTTAAGGTTTTCAGCATTCTTTGGAAAAGATGGTTTGCCTCTTTCACGGGAACCATCACATCCAGGGTGTCAATCGCTTTGCCTTTTGTATCCATTAGAGCCAAAGGAGATTTTTTGAAATGAACCTTCCAGGGCTCGGGTGTAAATTTTTCAAAACGGATATACGGCTGAATTTCCTGCATTTGTTTTATCTTGACCATACATGTAAATTATCTTGTATCAATGAAGCTGACCGTCGAAACTTTGTCCCACAAGCCTTTGCAGTTTTACAAGGACCTTCCTTTAAAATACCCGGGCCCGCGGTTGCCGGGGGGCGAGGTGCTTTCTGCGAGCGGGGACTTCGGTGATCTGTGCATACAGGAGTTTGACGGCGGTCACTTTGTTATCCGGTATTCTGTTCTTCAAACAAAGGAATCTTTTGTTTTGGATGTTCGAAGCCATCATTCCGGATTGCATGCATCCATCATGCTCAAAAACCACATTTGTCCTGTTTTTATAGGAGGGGAGGAGTTGCGGATAAAAGAAGGGCAATTCACCATTTTTCAGGCGCACCAGCCGGGCGCCACAGTAAAGTTCTCCGGACAGCAGCACTTTATTTGTTTTGAAACCCTCTTGTCCCCGGAATGGACCGCTTCTATTGTAAAAGACTTCCCTGAATTATCTGGGCTATTGGCTACTTCACCGCCTCCGCATCCCGAAGTTTGGGTTCATCCGGCTAAGTGGGCAGACGAGGAAGTCAGGGAACATATTCATTACATTCTTACCTATTCCGACCCGGCTAAGTGGAGGCGGAATTATTTTGAAAACAGGGTTTGGGATATTACCTGGAAGCTTCTTGCACTTCACCTGAATAGCGATACCGGGGAAGAAAGCCTGACAGACGAGGAAGGGGAAAAGGCAAGGGCCATCCAACAGTTAATTCTGGATCATCTGGACCAACATTTATTGATCAGCGAATTGGGCAGAAAGGTAGGGGCCAGCGAGAGCCGGATCAAAAAAATATTTAGAATGGTTTACGGAATGGGCATACACCAATACCGTATCTATGCCCGCTTAAAAGAAGCCATCCGGCTGCTCAACGAAGGAATGTCGGTGAAGGAAGCCGCTGCGGCCACCGGCTGGCGGCCAGCCGACCTGATCAAAGCGTATTACAAAGTGTACGGAACCACTCCCGGCACCATCAAAAAAAAGAAATAACCCGGAGACGCCGTAGTCCATTTTCGAAATAATGATAACCGTTTCACTCATTCAAAAATTTGGATATGGGAAGTGGATCGGCGGAACTTTAGGCTATGAAAACCAAAGCTTACATCATAAAAGGAATTGCTGCTGTTTTTCTTTTCTTTTTCACCGATACGGCCGTCGGCCATATCATTTCTTTTCATTCGCTTCCTTATATCCTCGGCCGTTCGCCTCTTCCGGGGACGCTAAGTTCGTGGATCGCAGAAGAGGTTGCTCTTCTCTTACTCGCCATTGTTATTTTACTGGTGTTTTTCCAAAACCAGGATCGCCAGGCCCTTTATTTTATTTTCCGGATTAAGTCTTTCGTGCTTGTGCGGGGGCATGCTGCAAAGCCTCAGTCAGCAGCGGCATGTTTGGATGAATGTTTTGTTAACCGTTCTGTGTGTGCTATACGACATGAGACGAAGTCCGCTCAACAGAAACCAAAGTTCTTATTGCAATAGCAGGGGGTGCCGAAAACCTGTAGAAAAGAGTAGGTAATTCGTTAAACAATTAAATGTTTTTTTATGAAAAAGTATTTATTGGGAGTTGCGGCCATTGTATTGGCTCTGGGCTTTTCAGCTTTTTCCGGAAAATCGGAAAAGCAGGAAGTGACACCCAAGAAGGTGTTTGCAACCTATTATGGCTTTACCGGCAGTGACAATGCCGACCTCAACCAAACGGGCTCCTGGGTTTCACTGGGTACGCAAGCCCCCGCTCAATGTGGCGGAACAAATATTGTTTGTATTGTATCGGCTTCGCAGGCCACTCTGGCTGATTTTCAATCGGCCATTGCCAAAGCCAATCCGCGCAGCGAGGCGGAACTGGATGCCATGAGCGGTGTGGATGTCTACAGCCACAAGAATTGATGATGGGGGAGAATGTTTTGAGTTATAGTAAGGGAACGTATGCCCTTACTATAACTTTTGGTTTGGCTCACCTTGGGTTCTGGGGCATTCCCGACCTTTGGATGACCTCTTCCGGAATGGGTAAAGCAAAGCGCAGGTCGTTGGGCGGAAGCACATAGGCCTGCCCGTTAATTACCCTGCTTAGCGCAATGCCGGCTCCTTCCTTGTTCAATCTTTTTATATCCATCCACCGCACTCCTCTCATAAGCAGTTCTTTTCTTCGCTCGGCAAGGATCAGGGCCAGGGCCTCAGAGGAATTGGTTGCCGTAAAGGCGGGAAAAGGCAGCGTGTTTTTCCAGCGCTTTGCCATCAGTGTATTGAGGTCGTTCATGGCTGCTTCCACCATTTCCTTTCTCGCGGCACACTCTGCCCGCATCAGGTAAACCTCGTCGACGGCAATATTGGTAAACAAAGGTGCACCACCTTCGTAGCTGCCCCTAAACCCAAAGCTGCCGTTGTTGTTGCTTTTAAAAAACAAGGATTTTCTCAGGTCGTTATCGTTATAGGAGGCGTACAGGCCCGAATCAATCCGGGCACGGCTGTTGTCTACCGGCGACAGCACCGGCGACCGGCTCTCCATGATCACCTCTTTGTTCAATTGCAAAAAGGGATAAGTGGCCGCGGGGTTGATTTGCGGATCCTGGTTATAGTCCATCAAAGAATTTTTTAATTGCAGGCATCGATCAGAATATTTAAATGCACTGTCGTATTCCCTCATCGCCAGGTAGGTCCGGGCCAGCAAAGCGTAAGAAGCGGGTTGTGAGGGCCGGAATACGGTTCGCGGCGTGACCGGCAGTAAGGGAAGGAACTGCTTAAAATCAGCAATGATCTGCTCATAGGTTTGTTGGAGGGTTGATCGTACCGAAACTTCGTTGAAGTTGGCGTTGAGGCGTAGCGGAATGCCCAGATCTGTGGTGGCCGTATTCTTATCGTAGGCCAGTGCCCATACCAGGGCAATGTCCAGGAAGGTTTTTGCCCGGAAACACAAGGCCTGTCCTTTAATATTGTCCCATTCGGCCTTGTTGGCTTCCGTTCGGGCCATGTTGGGAAGATTGTCCAGCACTACGTTTGCGATATAAACTTTATCGTAGGCATAGGACCACTGGTTGGGATAGGGAGAAAACAATTGGTCCTTTTCCCAAGTGTACATCCTGCGGTAGGTTTCCGGCATGCTGTTCCAGTCTGCATCGGTCAGGTAATAATTGTCGGCACTGACTTCCGCAAGGGCCAGGGCATCGTTCTCGTTTAGCTTGTTGTAGTTATCGAGCAGGGCCTGCAGGTCGTTCAATGTGTTGGGGACTACCAATTGTTGATCCGGTTTGGCGTCTAAATATTTTTGGCAACCCGAAGCCATCACTAAAAGTATCAGTATGGGGAGACAGGTTTTGGTTGTTATCGAAATCATATCACTTTTGCTTTCGGTTATTAAAATGTTGTGCGGATACCAAAGACATAGTTTTTCGGCGAGGGGATCAGTCCACTCAGGTATTCGGGGTCAATCCCGTCTTTGTTGGCACGCCAGATAATGCCCAGATCATTGGCATTAAAATAGATCTGGATGTTTTGAAAACCTGATTTTAGGATCTTCTTGGGGACATCGTAAGTGACCGTAACAAACTGCAGGCGGACATTATCGGCTTTCCGGACAAGGACTTCCGTGTTTTCGTAAAAAGCGTCTCGCTGCGAATTGCCCGGGTAGATCAGTGCCGGCACATTGGTCGAGGCTTCATCTCCCGGCTTTTGCCATCGTTTACTGTAGTCCGAATGGGTACGCAGGTTTTGAAACAACAGGTTATAGTTAATGGTATTCTTTTTAAAATAATGCCCCATTTTGTACACCAGGGCTGCAGAGACCGAAAGGTTTTTCCAGCTAATGGTGTTGCCCAGGGAGCCAAATACGGTAGGCAGGGCCGGGCCGTTGAATTTCATATTCTGAATCGAATCAGAAAGCAGGGAAGAATAATTCTTGCTCACTTCACCTTTATAATACCCCTGCGGCTCTCCGGTTAAGGGATCCAGGCCGGCCCAGGGAAAGGAAAAGACGGAATAGACCGGTGTGCCCACCACTCCCGAAACGCTGTTCCCCATAAAACTGATGCCCTGCCGGAAACTCAAATAATAGGAAGTGATTTCATCGCGGTAGGTGTTTAGGTTCCAATGTGTTTGCCATTTTACCGCACCATCGGTATTGAGCGTGTTGAGCTGCAGTTCAAACCCCTGTCCCTTCATGCTGGCTACATTTTTGGTAATGCTGGCCGTGCCCAGGCCCACGGTGTAATCCAAAAGCGAAGGCCCATAGAGCCCGTTCCCTCTTTTTCTATAATATTCTATGCTGCCGGCCACTCTTTGATTTTTTGTTGGCAGATCGAGGGCCAGGTTCCATTGGGCGTTTTTCTCCCAGCGCAAATCGGGATTGTAAAATTTATCCACTCTTGCCTGCGGAGAGGAGGTGTAGACAGAAGTGCCCGTATAACTGATGGTGGTTACTGCGGAAAGGCTGGGGTCCAGGTTGCCGTTATAGCCATAAGAAGTGCGTAGCCTTAAGTAGGGCAGGAGGGCGGATTGATAAAACGGCTCTTTTGAGATTTCCCAGCTGAGGCCGGCAGACCAGAGCGGGTTCCATTTGTTATTGGTGCTGACCCCGAATATATTGGAAGCATCTTTTCTTCCACTCACCGAAGCGGTATATTTCCCGTTATAGGTGTAGGCCGCGTTGGAATAAACAGAGAGGAACCGGTTCAGTTGTCCCGACAGACCCTGCCAGGAGGGAATAAAAGCGGTTGTCGAGAAAAAATTCTGTTGAACAAAGGTCGGATAGGCGGTGGTATAATCCACATTGGCACTGGTGAGCAAATCGTCATCATACCCATAGGTACGGTAAAAATTCTGTGCGGTTCGAATTTGCCGCGCTTCCGCTCCGGCAATGGCCGATACCTGGTGTTTTGACCAGGTTTGGGTGTAGGTCAACTGGCCTCGCAGGTTGTTCGCGGTCATTTCGCCGTTCATCAGGTCCAGGATGGAACCCAGCGGAATTTTGTACACAACCTGGCCGGTGGTTCTGTTCAACTGGGTAAACAGGTTGATCAGGTTCCGGGTAAAATAGCTTTGCTGGTCGTTCAGGTCTTTTTGCCTTGATTGCTGTTTTTCATACTGGTAGAGGAGCGCCAGGTTCAGGTGCGGAGTAATCTTATAGCCAAGGGATAGTTTCCCAATGAAGTTTTGTAAGGACTTTCGCGAAGTGGCGTGTTTGTCCTCTTCCAGCGGATAATAATTCCAGTCTAAAAGCTTGCCCCCTCCGGCGGTATCAATAAAGGACTGCCGGAAATCCCGTGCAACCGGGATGGCACGGCCTTCTTCATCGGCCAGCCGGGCATAGGGTGGAAGGCTTCCCAGTTTTGTTGTAATGCCGCCGTAACGGGGCCGTCCGCTCCGGCTTTCGCTTTCGATAAAAAAAGCGCCGGAGGTAAGCTCCAGTTTTTTCGAAAGCCTGAGGGTATTGGTGTAATGAGTGGTAATGCGGTTGTAGGTCGCGCCGACTTCGTTTTGGCTCCGGTCATAACCTGCCGACAACAGCCAGGAGATGTTCTCCGAACCTCCTTTCAGGCTCAGCGCATACTGCTGGCTGATATGGGTATTGTAGAAGTATTTACGGTAATCGTTTTTCACATCGAGGCTTCTTAACCGGTTGATCTGATCGGTGGCCTCCTGCCCGGTAAGCTCGCCTCTGCGCTGTTTAAATAAAATTTCATAAACCGGCGTGAAGGGCGGCCTGCTGGTACTGGCGGTGTCTGAAAAACGATAGCCCTTGCTGAATAAAAACTGTTCCACATCTATAAAATCCGATGCGCTCATGGTGGGCACATAATCCAGGTCCGGCCTTGTACCGATCCTTAGGTTGGCATTTACCTCGATCGTGGTGCGCTGGTTCCATCGACCCTTGCGGGTCGTGATCACCAATACGCCATTGGCGGCCCTTGCGCCCCAGATAGAGGCCGCGGCCGCATCTTTTAAGATCGTAATGCTTTCGATATCGTTTGGGTTCAGGTTGTTCAGGTCGCCCTCATAAGGAAAGTCGTCCACCACGACCAGCGGGTTCTGTGGCCCATTGATTGTGCTTAGTCCGCGTATATGCATTTGGCCGGGTGCCGTATTGGTTTTTTTGCCAAAAGAAACGCTGTTGGCAATGGCTTCCAGCCGGCTCATCACATCGGTAGTGGCCTGGCGGTTAAAATCTGTCCGATTGATGGTTACAAACGACCCCGTGGCTCTTTCTTTGGGCAATTGCTGGTAGCCGGTGTTGACTTCCACCGAAAGGTTTTCAAGTGCCGCCACCCTGGTTTTCAGCGTTACTGCCAAATCGGGCCGTCCATCCACAGGAAGCTCGTATTGCTCTACATTGACACCGCTAAAAACCAGCACGGTGTTTTCCGCAATGCCGTTCAGTGCAAACAATCCATCGGTATCTGTATGAGTGCCCCTGTTGGTTCCTTTTACGGTCACGGTAACTCCTTCAGCCGGCTCTCCTTTCTCCGTCACAACGAGACCTCTTAGGTCTATGAGGGGTACCTGCTTTGGTTCAGGCGGACCGGGTGGTCTTTCTTTTTTCTTTCGGATGACCACGTGGTTGTCAGCAATAGAATACGTAAGCGGCTGGTCCCGGAAACACAGGTCCAGCACCTGCTCAATTCCTGCATCCTTAACCTCAAGGCTCACGGCATGGGCGGTGGCCAATTCCTCCTTTGTATAAATGAAGCGATAGGAAGTTTGCTTTCGTATTTCTTTGAAGACCTTCTGCAGGGGAGCTTGCTTTACCGACAGGGTGATGGTTTGTGATTGGGCCTGGACCTGCAGAAAGGTGATCGTTGTGAATAACAGAACCAGCTTCATGGGCAGCAGGGGTTTGGTTAGGGTGATTCTTTTCGTGCCGGCACCGGGTGGGATGCCAAAAAGAACTTCGAAATCCATAACTTTGAATTGTTTGGGTTAAATAAATAATGGTTTACAGTCCGCTCGATTGTACTTTTTAGTTGTGACCCTTACATTCGCCGCTTCGTCCGCAATACGAGGCGGTTTTTTATGGGCCCTTGTCAGTGCATAGGCAATCGGTTTTAAGGTTTTACAATGATGGTTTTGCCCTGGATGGTAAAATGGACCCGGTGGGTCAGTTCCAGGAAGTGTAAAAGTTTGGATACCGGTACATCCCGTTCGATGCTGGCATTGAAATGATAACTGATCTTCCCTTCATACTTTATGTCTGCATCGTACCAGCGGGCGACCTCTCTCATAATGGATTCTATGGGTTCGTCTTTAAATTCAAAGAAGCCGTTTTTCCAGGCCATCACTTCATCCAGGTCAACATGATTTGCCATGGATGGTTCGCGGTCCTTTGTTACAATGGCCTGCTGGCCGGGTTTTATGGTGAGACGTCCCCGGTCGTTCGCAACCCGGACCGATCCTTCCAGCAGCGTGGTTTTCGTGCCTTCATCACCCTCGTAGGCGTTTACATTAAAATGGGTTCCCAGTACGGCCACCTCCATTTCCTTTGCCCCGACCCGGAACGGCTGGTCCGCGTGGTGCGCCACTTCAAAATAGGCTTCACCGGTTATATCCACCAGGCGTTCCTTCCCGGTAAAAGCGGTGGGGAAACGAATGGAGGAGGCAGCATTCAGCCATACTTTCGAGCCGTCGGGTAGGACCAACTGGTACTGGCTGCCCGGTGGTGTGGTCAGGGTGTGGAAGGCAACTTCCCTGCTCTGCCCCTGGTAGCTAAGGGTTTTGTGATCGTTGATCACACTCAGGCCACCCTGCTTCAGGATATTGCCCTGGATGCTGTCCAAAACAATTTGCTTTCCGTCGGCCAGGCTGAGGACCGCCTTGCCGCCTCCCGGCAATAGATCATTTTGCGCTATGGTGGAGGGCTCTGGTTTCTTTTCTTTAAATAAGGGGGCAATAAAAAGACCGGCTAATAATAGCAGGCAGGCAGCCACCCCGTATCCCACAAGGCTGCGCTGTTTAGCCCGGTGATTTTTTGCCCGGGCACTTAGTTTTGTCTTCAGCAGCTCCACCGCCTGATCGGCATTGTACAGGCCCCGTTCTTTCAGGCCTTTTTCAATATTCCTTTCATCGGTCAGTTCGGCAAACAGGCGCATGTTTTCATCGGTGGCGGTCACCCATTCATCCAGTTCGTCTCTTTCGGTATCGGTCAGGGTGTTCTTCAGGTAACCGGCAATAAGATAGGCTATCCGGAAGGCATCCTGCATCTGGCCGGTGCTGTTTTCGTTACGTGCTTCATTCATGCTATTAAGGTAAAATTTTCACCCGATTAAAGACCTTCTATCAAGACAGAAAAATTGGGGGGGAGGACTAAAGAAAGAAGAAGTTTTTTTGAGACTAGGCCAGATTTCTGGCTTGCCCTGGCGAATCATCCTGTGCTCCATATTTTTTTATCCTTTTTAGTCCTTTTTATTCCGTTTTAGGTCTTATTGGGTAGCCGTCCCTTTTTGTAGGCTCTTTCGCATAGGACGAACTCCGCGGGACGAAGGTTATAGCTGTCGTAACGGGTTTGCGGCAGGCTGCATTGAAATTCATGAACGTTTTAGAACTCGTAAGGAGAAGGACTCCTTGCTGCGGAGGCAGTTTCTACTGCCTCCTAATTTTTTAATCCAAACCAGCCAATGGAGCAGTATTGCACAGACCTGTACAACCAATTACAAACGGACATAGCGGTCCGTAAAAACAGCCAGCTGCCTTGCCTGCAAAAAATAGAAAGCTGCTTCCGGCTGGCTTGGGGCCGGTGGCTGGAGCTCAGTAAAAAGCTGCGCCATCATCAATTTGCTTCAGAGGAAAGCGAGGTCCGGTTTTTCAAAATCCTGAAGCCCATGATCACTGGAGAAATAGAGTACTACCAGCTGGTGTACCAGGCCCTGTTGTTTGCACCGGAAAAAACCGATGCCCGTGTCCGTTTCTGGAAGTGGGAGTCGGAGCGGCTGGAGCGGTTTAAAGACATAAATCATTTTTTTGTACAGTGTTATGAGGGGCAACGACAGGAAATGCAAGGCTGGTATTTCCTAAGGAAGTATTATAACCGGGAAAATGCTGTTGATATACGGATCTATGAGGCGGATGCCGCCCTATCTGCCAACGGCGATGCGTTTGTCGCTACGCTGCTTGCGTTGAAGAAGTACAGGGAACATGCCGGAGAAAAGTTGAAAAGCTTATGACCGCTTGCCATCGAGCGGCCTTTGCCCTTCCGGACGGAGCTTCTTTCCGCCCAGCAGTTGCTGGAAAGGAAACACGTACGGGTCACCCAACAACTAAGCCGGCTTTTAAAAGAGCAACAGGAACTCATTCAAAAGCAAAGAGAACTAATTGAAGAGATCCGCCAGCTGAAACTGCGCTTGCTAAAACAAAGAGGCAAAGTGCCCGGCAGTTGAATAACCGCCTCATTTCAATATCGTCTCTATGGAAGCGGCCATCGCTTTTAGCAGGTCAAATCTACCTGTTTGTTGGCGGGTACATTTCCGGATCCGCCACGGCCCGCCGTTCCCTTTCCTCGTCTCGTTCAAAATATACGGTAGTGCCGGAAACAGCCACCTGCATCCTGTGGGTCCACCCAAAGGAAACCAGTTGTGCGGGGAAGAGCAATTCTTTACCCTTAAAAGTCACCGGCAGCTCAAAGCCTTCCTCCATCAGTTTTGCTTTACAGGGGGTAATTGAGAAATAGATACTTCTTCATCATAAATTAATTGCAGTTGCGCAGGGTCGGCTATCACTATTTGTGGTTTGCCGTTGTAGAGTTCCACTTTACCCATAACTACAGCCATCGCACCCACATATTTTTTATCCTCCGGCGCATAACCAAGTTTTTTTCTCACATCACCCCATACTACAACGGTCAATAGCTGGTTCGGATAGGCTGCACCTACATTTATAAACGTGGGTGTGTTGTTTGCTGCTTCCAGGTACCTGACACCAAAGATTTTCCCTCTCACTTTTACACTGTCACCAATATGATTGGCTATATCCGAAAGCTCGATGGGTTGCTGGGCATGCGTGGTGGCAAAGCTTGTCAGGAGCAGTAGGCTTACTAAAAATTTCATGGCAGGAAGATAGCACACTTCAATGCAGCAGGTTCCTTTGATATTCCAACGGAACCAGACATAATGGACAACCTATCTCCCCTGGCTAAGCGCAAATAAAACAAGCAGCCGAAAAAAACTTTTCCACAGCCGCCCGTCCTTTAACCGCCTCTGTTTAAAGCAGATATGCACGTGGACCAATCGGCTTCTGCTCCCTTCCGGGTCACTCTTCATTTTGAAGGGAGCTGTTTTTCGCTAACCTTTGCTAAAAATATTAGTATTTCGCATGTACCTCAACTGCAAAACATACTACAGCCTTCGCTATGGAACCTTTTCCACCGAAGAATTGGTGCAGGCCGCAGTTGACCGGGGCCTTCCTGCGCTGGCCCTCACCAACATCAACACCACAGCCGACACCTGGGACTTTGTAAAGCACTGCCGGGAGGCGGGCATCAAGCCCATCACCGGTGCCGAGGTGCGCAATGGGGATCAACTGCTGTATATTTTACTTGCAGCCAACCACCGGGGCCAGGCCTGGATACACCGGTTTTTATCCGGGCATTTATGCACCAAACAACCCTTTCCCGAAGTGTTGGAAGCTCCCCATTTTTTTGATGCTCCGGAAGACGGGTTTGTCCTCTACCCCCTGGGGGCAAAGCCCCTCACGCAGCTCTTGTCCCACGAGCGCATCGGGGTGCTGCCCTGGGAGGTGAACAAACTGGTTTCGCTGGACTGGCAAAACCACAGGGAGAAATTCGTCGTGCGGCAACCGGTGACCGTTCAAAACAAAACCTATTTCAATGTGCACCGGCTGCTTCGGGCCATTGATAAAAACTGCCTGCTTTCGAAACTACCCATGGAAGCACAGGCCTCCCCAAAGGAGACCTTTGTCGCTCCGGTCTCCCTGCTGCAGGCATTTAAAGACTTCCCCTTTATCGTTACCAATACCTACCGGCTGATGGACGCCTGTTCGGTCAGCCTGGATTTCTCGACCGATAAAAACAAGCAGTGTTACAGCGCCAGCAGGGAGGATGACCGGCTGTTGCTTTTCAAACTGGCGCAGGATGGCTTTGTAAAACGATACGGAAGGAATAACAAAGCCGCCCGGGAGCGGCTGGAAAAAGAGCTCACCATCATCAACGATTTGGGCTTTAATGCCTATTTTCTCATCAACAACGACATTGTGCAATATGCCACCGCCCGGGGCTTCTACCACGTGGGCCGGGGCAGCGGGGCCAATTCCCTGGTAGCTTATTGCCTGGGCATTACCGATGTGGACCCCCTGGAACTCAATTTGTATTTTGAGCGGTTTTTGAACCCCGAGCGCACCTCACCCCCCGATTTTGACATTGACTTTAGCTATACCGACCGCGATGAAATCATGGACTACATCTTCAGGCGGTTTGGCAAAGACCATGTGGCGATTTGCGGCTCCTTTTCCACCTTCAAACACGATGCGGTGGTTCACGAACTGGGCAAGGTCTTCGGCCTCCCCGAAGCCGAGATCAAAGCCCTGCAACGGGCTGCTCGTCCCGGGGATCACATTCAAAAGCTCATTTTTCAATACGGCCGCTTACTCAAAGGCTTTCCCAATATCCAGTCCATCCACCCCTGCGGGATGCTGATCACCGAAGAAAAGATCACCCAATACGCCACCTGCTTTTTGCCGCCCAAAGGCTTTCCCGGGGTGCAGCTGGATATGTTTATTGCCGAAGACATCGGCATCAACAAATTCGACATTTTAAGCCAGCGGGGGCTGGGGCATATCCGGGAGTGTTTGCAGCTGATCAAACAAAACAGGGGGGTGGAGGTGGACATCCACGATTTCAAAAAATTCAAAACTGACGACCGCATCAAAAGCCAGATCCGCCAGGCCAACACCATTGGCTGTTTTTATATCGAAAGCCCCGCCATGCGGCAGCTGTTAAAAAAACTGGCTTGCGATGATTACCTCACCCTGGTGGCGGCCAGCAGCATCATCCGCCCGGGAGTGGCCCAATCCGGCATGATGCGGGAATACATTTATCGTTTTCACAACCAGGATAAAATCGAATACCTCCATCCCCTTTTTAAAGAACACCTTGGGGAAACCTTTGGCGTCATGGTCTTCCAGGAAGACGTCATCAAAATTGCCCATTATTTTGCGGGCCTGTCCCTGGGGGAAGCGGACATTCTAAGAAGGGCCATGAGTGGTAAATACCGCAACCACAACCGCTTTCATTTGATGAAGGAAAAGTTTCTGGCCAACTGCCGGCAAATCGGTCATGCGGCAGAATTGGCCGAAGAAGTGTGGCGGCAGATGGAGAGCTTTGCGGGCTACAGCTTCAACAAGGCCCACTCGGCCAGCTTCGCCGTGGAAAGTTATATGAGCCTGTATTTGAAGACCTATTACCCCAAAGAGTTCATGGTGGCGGTCATCAACAATTTTGGGGGCTTTTATTCCCGGGAACTGTATTTTCTGGAGCTGCTGAAAACCGGTGGGGCGATCAAAGCCCCCTGCGTCAACAACAGCGAGGCGTACACCAACATCAAAGGCAGTGAGGTTTATGTGGGCTTCATCCACATCAAGCGGCTCCAATCCAAACTGGTTGAGGCCCTGGCGGAAGAGCGCAAAGCAAACGGCCCCTACCGGCACCTGCAGGATTTTATGGAAAGAACGGGCGCCGGCCTGGAGCAGCTCAATACCCTGATCAGTGTGGGGGCATTCCGGTTTACCGGCAAATCCAAAAAGCGGCTGCTGTGGGAAGCCAATTGTTTGCAAAAGAAAAACCAGCCGCAGCCGGGCGCGGCTTTGTTTGACGACGAACCCCTGGAGTTTGCCCTGCCCGAGTTAAGGGATGATCCCCTGGATGATTTATACGACCAGTTGGAAATCCTGGGCTTCACCCTGACCAACCCCTTTGCCCTGGTGGCCGAAGACCCGGATAAGTATCAAACGGCAAAGCACCTGAAGGATCGGGTAGGTAAAACCATCACCTGCCTGGCCTATTTCATTGCCCACAAGCATGTCGTGACCAAGAACAACGACCAGATGTATTTTGGAACCTTTGTCGACAAAGATTTGGACTGGATCGACACGGTGCATTTTCCCGATGTGGCCAGAAGGTATCCCCTGAACAACAGCGGCTTTTACCGCATCACGGGCCGGGTCGTGGATGACTTCGGGGTGCAAAGCATTGAAGTATCAAAGATGATTAAGGTGGGGTACAAAAACCGCAGCTACGCAAACCTGGGCTAATGCTATTATCGGCAGAACGACATATCACCCATATGGATCTCGATACCTTCTTTGTATCGGTGGAGCAGTTGCGCAATCCCAAACTCAAAGGAAGGCCCGTGCTCATTGGCGGCCTGAGTGACCGGGGGGTCGTGGCCTCCTGCAGTTATGAAGCAAGAAAGTTTGGCATCCACAGCGGCATGCCTATGAAAACAGCAAGGCGCTTGTGTTCCCATGCCCTCGTGGTCAAAAGCGATTTTGAAGCCTACAGCAACTATTCCCGGCTGGTGACCGAAGTGGTGAGGGAAAACGTTCCGGTCTTTGAAAAAGCAAGCATTGATGAATTTTACATTGACCTAACCGGCATGGATAAGTTC
>JAEVYV010000258.1 GCA_023392575.1 Bacteroidota bacterium
TTTGAGTTGCAGCAGGGATTTCCTCTGGTCACTACCAAAAAACTACACCTGCGAAGCATTATTCATGAGCTTTTGTGGTTTTTAAAAGGCGAAACGAACATTGCTTATTTGAAGGAAAACGGAGTAAGCATTTGGGATGAATGGGCCGATGAAGCCGGCGAACTGGGGCCGGTGTACGGGAAACAATGGCGTAGCTGGCAAGGCGCTGATGGAAAAGTGGTGGATCAGATCTCCGAACTGATTCACCAAATAAAAACAAACCCCGACAGCCGCAGGTTAATCGTCAGTGCGTGGAATGTAGCCGATCTGCCCCAGATGGCTTTAATGCCCTGTCATGCATTGTTTCAATTTTACGTTGCCAACGGCCGGTTGAGTTGCCAGCTATACCAACGCAGTGCCGATGTTTTTTTGGGTGTGCCGTTTAACATTGCCTCGTATGCCTTGCTGACCATGATGGTGGCACAGGTATGCAACCTGCAACCCGGTGAGTTCATTCACACTTTTGGCGATGTGCATATCTACAGCAATCATTTGGAGCAGGTGCACCTGCAATTGAGCCGCAAGCCCTATCCGTTGCCCACCATGAAGCTGAATCCGGAACGAAAAAATATTTTTGACTTCAGGTTTGAAGATTTCAGCCTGGAAAACTACCAGTTCCATCCGGCCATTAAAGCTCCTGTAGCAGTATGATGCTAAATGAATGGCGCCTAAACCATTTTTTATTTTACATTTTAAATTTTTCATTGATTGATACTTTCTCTTCTTGTTGCTGCTTCGGAAAACGATGTCATTGGAAAGGACAATCAGCTTCCCTGGCATTTGCCCAATGACCTCAAGTATTTTAAAAACCAAACCTGGGGCATGCCCATATTGATGGGAAGAAAAACCTTTGAGTCCATTGGCAAACCCCTGCAGGGGCGAAAAAGCATTGTGATCACCCGCAACCCAGACTGGAGGCACGAAGGAGTGGCGGTGGTTCACTCCGTGGAAGCCGCCATCGAAAAAGCAAAGGAGTACGGCGCAAAGGAAGTTTTTGTGATTGGCGGAGCTGAAATTTTTAATACGGCTTTTGAACAGGCCAACCGCATTTATTTAACAAGGGTGCATCACCGGTTTGAAGGCGATGCTTTTTTTCCCGAAGTGCCGGTTGCTACATGGAACCTGGTTCAAAGCCGCTTTTGCCAGGCCGATGAAAAAAATGCGTATTCCCATACGTTCCAGGTTTGGGAGCGGCATTAATCCTACATTTGAAACGTGTACAGTTCCGTTCAATTAGCTCAAAAATATACTCGCTACTATCTCACCGCTTCCAATGGCAAGGGTCACGGCATGCACTCGCCTTTTGTGTTTGATTTTATTTTGCAGGTGCTGAATAATAAAAGCAAAAACGTTCCGCCATCTGGTATCGAAGCACTAAGAAAAGAGTTACTAAAGGACAGAACAGTTTTGGAAATTGAGGACTTGGGGGCAGGGTCAAGGGTAAATCCTTCGAAACAGAAGACCATTTCTCAAGTGGCCAAGGCGGCGCTGAAACCCAAAAAATATGCGCAGCTTTTATATCGCCTCGTACAGCATTATCAGCCGCAAACCGTCATAGAACTGGGCACCTCCCTTGGCCTCACCACGGCTTATCTGGCTGCAGCCAACCCCCGGGCACGGATCGTCACTATTGAAGGAAGCAAAGCCATTGCACAAAAAGCGCAGCAAAATTTTAAAAAGCTTGGGCTTTCCAACATTCAACCCCTCACCGGTAATTTTGATGACCTTCTGCCAACAGTCATTCAAACCCTGAGCGAAGCCGAAGGACAACCATCTATCGACCTGGCGTATATCGACGGCAATCATCGCTACCAGCCCACCCTTCAGTACTTCGAACAAATGCTTGAAAAGACCACCAGCCATTCCATCCTGGTTTTTGATGATATTCACTGGAGCCCGGAGATGGAAAAAGCCTGGGAGGCCGTTAAGTCGCACCCGGCCGTGCAATACACCATCGATGTTTTTTTTCTTGGTTTTGTGTTTTTCCGCAAGGAATTCCGGGTCAAGCAACATTTCACGATTCGTTTTTGATGGTAGCCAATTTTGGTATAAATTGTCCGCATGATCGTAGGTATTCTGAAAGAACCTCAGACCGAAACCAGGGTTTCTTTGCTGCCCGAAGCGGTGGCGCAGTTAACCAAAAAAGGAATTGATGTAAGGGTAGAACGGGGGGCCGGATTAAAAGCATTTGCTGCCGATGCCGATTATGAAAACGTCGGGGCAAAAATTGTTTCGGCAGAGGAAATTGTTTCTTCGGCCGAAGTCATTTTGGCCATCCACCAGCCGGTGCATAAAATTCCTTCTTCCAAAATTTTGATCGGGGTCTATCAACCGCTGTATCATTCCTTGCTCATGCAGGACTGGGCGCAGCAGGGATTGACCGCATTTAGCCTGGATATGCTTCCCCGAACCACCCGTGCCCAAAGCATGGACGTTTTGAGTTCGCAGGCCAACATTGCAGGTTACAAAGCGGTTTTGCTGGCGGCCCATGTGTACCCTCGTTATTTTCCCATGTTTATGACGGCAGCGGGCAGCATTGCTCCGGCAAAAGTGCTCATTCTTGGGGCCGGTGTGGCGGGCTTACAGGCCATTGCCACGGCCAAGCGTTTGGGGGCGGTGGTGGAAGTGTTCGATACCCGTCCGGCGGTGAAAGAAGAAGTCATGAGCCTGGGTGCAAAATTTGTGGAGGTGGAAGGCGCTGCCGATGCCTCAAAAGCCGGCGGCTACGCGGTAGAGCAAACCGAAGAATACCAACAAAAGCAACAACAGAAAATTGCTAATAGCATTGCCAAGGCCGATGTGGTCATTACCACCGCACAAATACCGGGCAGAAAGGCGCCGGTATTGATTACCGAAGACATGATCCGGGCCATGCGCAGCGGCTCAGTCATTATTGACATAGCGGCCGCCACAGGGGGCAACACCCCGTTTACCCAGAACAACGAAACGGTTGAGCACAACGGCGTTACCATCATTGGCAACAGCAACCTGCCCGCCACCATGCCGTCGGATGCCAGCAAACTATACGGCAAAAACGTTTTGAATTTTTTGCAGTTGCTTGTTACCAAAGACGGGCAACTGAATTTGAATTGGGAAGACGAACTGGTGAAAGGAAGTTGTGTTACCCATAATGGAGATGTGGTTCATGAAAGGGTAAAGACTTCTTTGGTATGAGAAAGTGAAGATAATAACCAATAGTTCTTTTAAAGAAAAGTTGATCATGTCGCCAGCTGTGTTGCTGCGATCATCTGCCGTTGCCCGTTCGTACCGGATCGGGTGGGCGTTGCAGGCTTTTACGTCCGGTAATTTTATGCTGCATTGTGGTAGTGACTTACTGTTGGTCAGAGTCGTTTAAGTGGAAGATGCTGCCTTTGGCAGCATGACAAAGACACAATGCCGAATAAAGTTGTTACCGTACAAGAGTGCGACGCACCAGAAGCCAAATAGTAGTAACATCGCTGGTCACATAAAATTTAAAAACAAAAACCATTTTTCACTAAGAGAAAAGGAATAAAAATATTTAAACACTTTATGGATAACCTTTTTACATGGATTTCCGGAAACCAGCAAACCATCTACATCGTCATCCTGATGATCTTTGTGGGCATTGAAGTGATCGGCCGGGTGCCCAGCGTATTGCATACCCCGCTGATGAGCGGCGCCAATGCCATACACGGCGTGGTGATCATTGGGGCCATCATTGTGATGGGCCGGGCCGAAAGCAATAATTATTTTGCTTTGATCCTTGGGTTTTTAGCCGTCATCCTCGGAACCCTAAATGTAGTGGGCGGCTTTGTGGTGACCGACCGCATGTTGGAAATGTTTAAATCAAAGAAAAAAAAGTCCTAAACCATAAACTCTAAATTCTAATGAGTTCCGATAAGAAATATGATCTGGAACAAGGAACAGAGAATTTTTTCTTTAGGCGTAAGGGATTTTTGTAGAAGATTAAAATTGGATGTTATAGCCAGAGTGTACGTATCTCAGGTAGTCAGATCTGCAGGATCGATAGCAAGTAACTACATTGAAACAAATGATAATTTGGGAAGAATAACCTAAGATGAAAATTAAAATTTGCAAAAAGGAGTCAAAGGAAACAAAATTGTGGTTAAAGCATCTGGAAACAAATAATGATTCGGAATTAGATTCAGCAAGGCTCGGTTTGCTACAAGAAGCAGAGGGACTCATGCTCATTTTTGCAGCCATACTAAGAAAACTTGATCAATAGGAGAC
>JAEVYV010000263.1 GCA_023392575.1 Bacteroidota bacterium
CTCTTTCCTTCTTTTTTAAAAAGCTGTAAAAGGAAGGCCTTGAGGCGGGTGCGCTGGGGAAAAGAAAAGGGCTCGGTAAGAAAGTGAAAATGAATTTTGTTGTTTTTTTTCTGAAGCATATTTCAAAAATCGTAAACCCTTTGCGATTGATTGCTATAGCTTTGAAACTATGAAGCTATCAGAGTTGAAATCAGGCGAAAAAGGAAGGATCAAGGCTTTTGAAAGTTCCGAACTGGAGCTTAAGCTAATGGAGATGGGTTGTTTGCCCGGCGAAGAAGTGGTGGTGGAGCAAAAAGCTCCCCTGGGTGATCCTATTTCCATACGGGTGGCTGGTTATTCTCTTAGTTTGAGGATAAACGAGGCCAATCAAATTATTGTTGAGAAGTAATTCGGTTGCTGATGAATATCGGGCTTTATTTCGGGTCGTTTAACCCCGTCCATATTGGGCATTTGATCATTGCCAATCACATCCTCAACGAAACCAATCTGCAAAAGGTTTGGTTTGTGGTCTCGCCGCAAAATCCATTTAAAAAATCCGAAACGCTGTTAAACGAATACGATCGTTTTTATCTGGTGCAAAAAGCGCTGGAGGGAGATGATCGTTTAAAGGCCAGCGATATAGAGTTTTCCCTGCCCAAGCCCTCCTACACCGTTCAAACCCTGGCCTATTTGGCTGAAAAATACCCGGAGCATCGGTTTTCCATTATTATGGGCAGCGATGGTTTTCAAAATCTTGCGAAATGGAAAAACCCCGAGGTGATCGTAAAAAACTATCCCATTTTTATTTATGAGCGGCCCGGCTTTCGGGTGCGGAATGAACTGAATGCAGCCATTCAGGTCATGACTGCCCCTTTGCTGGAAATTTCAGCTACCTACATACGGCAGTTGATAAAAAAGGGAAAGTCCATTAAATACCTGGTTCCCTCCGCTGTTGAAGAAGAGATCCTTGCTTGTAGCTTTTTCAAAAAACCTCAAAAGAAATAACCCAGGAAAAGGCAGGCCCCAACAAGAAAGGGAGCAGCTACTTTGGTGAACTGCAGCAAGGCAAACGTGATCACAATTACCGAGATGTTGATCAAACTGTTTGCGTTGGCGCCCACCAGGGAAATATCCTTCATAATATACAGGGTGGACGCAATCATAATACCCACCACAGCCGCATTAATCCCTTCCAGGGAGCGGTACACCACCGCGTATTTTTTTAGGTTGTTCCAGATGGGAAAGAAAAATAAAACCAACAAGGCGCTGGGCAGAAAAATAGCAATGGATCCGATCATACATCCCAATACCTGCATGGACTTGCCCTCGTTTTTAAGCGCCATGCCGCCGGTAAAGGAGGCAATGGAAAAAACGGGTCCCGGCATGGCCCGAACAATACCCATGCCGGTGATCATTTCGTCCTTGCCGATCTCAATGATGTTTTGTCCGGCCTCCGGTCTTTTTTGTTTGACGATTTCGGGGCGTACCGAGTATTGTTCGTACATCATGGGCATTAAAACCTGTCCGCCGCCAAAAACAAGGCTGCCCATGCGGTAGGTATTTTCAAACAGGTTTATGGGTTTTCGGTTGGGCCAGTTGTTGGTCCGGGCCAGCTCACTGCTCACCCCCGCCACCAAAAAAATGATGGCAAACAGCCAGATGTTCCACCACTTTATTTTTTGGCGGTTGGTTTCCATTTGCGGAATTCTTTTGTGACTCAAATTGGTCGTAAAGCCGCCCAAAACAATCAGCAAAGGAAAGATCCAGGGTGTTTTAAAAAACAGATAAGTGGCTACAGTGCACACCAGCATGATCACCCAGGTGATGGTGTTTCGGATGGAAACCCCAAAGGCCATGACCGAAGCGTACAACAAAAAGCCTACGGCCAGCGAGGGAATAAATTTGAAGATATCGGTGTTCAGCGAGGTGCGATCGATATAATGAAGCAGAAAGGAAAAAGCACCCATCAAAATGCAGGCGGGGGCAATCCAGATCAGCAGGGTAACGATGGCCAAAGAAACCCCGCCCCTCTTATAGCCAATCAGCGTAACCGTTTGGGTAGAAGAAGCGCCGGGTAAAAGATTGCAAAAGGCGTTGTACTCCAGCAATTCTTCTTTGGTTATATAAGGTGTTTTGTGAACAAACATCTTCATCATCATCGCCACATGCGCCTGGGGGCCGCCAAAAGCAGAAATACTATAGAGAAATACATTTTTCAGGAAAGGCACATGGCGAAGCATCATAAGCGGAATAAATTTATAAAATCGACCGGCAAGAAGACGACTATTTCACATGTAAAATATTTATAATTTATATTGGGTGAAACCGGATAGCTCTTCTTTTAAAATTCAGCCCTAAATTTATTCATAAACTAACTAGCCGTGAAGCAAATGCTTTTATCTGCCTGTGCCCTGCTTGGCTTTCTGCTGGCAAAAGCACAGGAAAAAAACGAAGCCATTGAATTGGCTGTAAACAAAATTGAACCCAAAACCATCGCCTGGAGAAGAGCCATCCATCAAAACCCCGAACTGGGTAACCGGGAATTTAAAACAGCCCAACTCATTGCCGGCCATTTGCGTTCGCTGGGCATGGAAGTAAAAGAAGGGGTGGCCCAAACCGGTGTGGTGGGTATTTTAAGAACCGGGAAACCTGGTCCGGTAGTGGCTTTGCGTGCCGATATCGACGCTTTGCCGGTAACGGAGCGAAACGACCTGCCCTTTAAATCAACCGTTAAGGCCACTTATAACGGACAACAGGTTGGCGTAATGCATGCCTGCGGCCACGACACCCACACGGCTATGTTGATGAGTGCCGCCGAAATACTTGCCGGAATGAAGAGCCAGCTGAAGGGAACGGTGGTTTTTGTTTTTCAGCCGGCAGAAGAGGGCCCGCCAGCCGGTGAAGAAGGCGGGGCCGCCTTGATGATTCAGCAAGGCGTGCTGGAAGATCCCAAAGTGGACGTGATGTTTGGGCTGCACATTGACGCACAAACCCATGTTGGAAAAATTGGTTACCGGCAGGGCGGCATCATGGCCGAATCGGATTGGTTTACCATTACCATAAACGGAAAGCAAACGCATGGGGCCAAGCCCTGGCTGGGGGTGGATCCGGTGGCCATTGGCGCACAAATCATCAATGGCTTGCAAAACATTGTCAGCCGTCAAATGGAACTTACCCGCAATGCGGTGGTCATTTCCACCACCATGGTAAATGCCGGTGTACGCCAAAACATCATTCCCGAACAGGTCACGCTGTCGGGCACCATTCGCACCCTGGACAAAGCGATGCGGGACGAAGTATGGGCCCGGGTGGAACGTACCGCCAAAAACATAGCGGAGGCATCGGGTGCCACCGCCGAGGTACACATTGAAGCAAAAACAGGCATTACCTACAACGATCCCGAACTAACGCAAAAGATGGTTCCCTCTTTACTCAAGGCCAGCGAAAACCAGGCCTTCATCATGGATGCGCAAACCGGCGCCGAAGACTTTTCTTATTTCTCCGAAAAAATTCCCTCCCTATACTTTTTTGTTGGCGGCGCCCCCAAAACCGTGGATGCAAAGTTGGCGGCTCCGCACCACACCCCCGATTTTTTTGTGGACGAGAGCGGAATGAAAACAGGCATTAAGGCCTATTGCTATTTGGTGACCGATTACATGAACCTGGCGCAAAACAATTTACCAAACAACAAAAAAACACAAAAGAAAACTTTTTGATTCTGCTATGAAAAAACAATGGCTCCTCTTTTTTTTCTGCCTGCTTGCCGGTGGCCTGGCCGCCCAGAAAACGGATAAAAAACTGCAACTGCTAATACAGCAACTGATCCAGGGTTTTAACGGAGATATCGGAGTGTACGTAAAAGACCTGCGGACCAATAAAATCGTTTCCCTCAATGCCGACACCGTCTTTCCCACCGCCAGCATGGTCAAAATTCCCATATTGATCGGCACCATGAATCAGATCCACAACGGCGCACTGGATTATCACCAGGAATTAAAATACCGCGACTCTTTGTTGTATGCGGGGGTGGACATTTTGGGATCGTTTAAGGACACCGAAAAAATAGACCTAAGCAAAGTGCTGATGCTCATGCTCACCATGAGCGACAACACCGCCAGCCTTTGGTTGCAAAGCCTGGCCGGAAGCGGCACAAAAATCAACGAGCTGTTGGAGAATTTAGGACTTCAGCACACCCGGGTTAATTCCAGAACCCCCGGCCGCGAAAAGAACAGAAGCCTCTATGGCTGGGGCCAAACAACGCCAAGGGAAATGGCAACGCTGATGGAAAAAATTGTTTCCGGAGAGGTGATCAGCAAAGAAGCCAGTGCGCAAATGCTTCGGTTGCTGGGGCGAAATTACTGGGATGAATACGCCATCTCCCAAATACCGTCCGATGTATTTGTGGCCAGCAAGGGCGGGGCGGTCAATGAAAGCCGCAGCGAGGTATTGTTTGTCCATGGCCGGGGCGCCCGATACATTTTTTGCATCTGCACCAAAAACAACAAGGACCAAAGCTGGAACCCTGCCGGCAACGAAGCCTGGGAGTTGACCAGACAGCTCTCCAACCTATTGTGGGATCATTTCAGCAACTGATAGGCAATAAAGCTCATCACGTAGGCAATGGCTGTCATGTAGGTAAATTGGATCACCGGCCACTTCCAGGACTTGGTTTCCCGGCGGGTAATGGCCAGTGTGCTCATGCACTGCATGGCAAACAGATAAAAAAGCATTAAGGAAATGCCGGTGGCCAGTGTAAACAATGGACTGCCATCTTGTTTTTTGGCAGACCGCAATTTATCCCGAAGCAACAAACCTTCGTCGTTGTCGCCCACACTGTAAAGGGTGGCCATGGTGCCGACAAAAACCTCTCTGGCGGCAAAGGAGGTGATCAGGGCAATTCCAATCCTCCAGTCGTAACCCAAAGGCTCGATAGCCGGTTCAATCGCCTTCCCCAAAATCCCGGCATAGGAGCTTTCCAGTTTGGCTGAGTTCAGGGCCACTGCCAAAGAATCGGCTGCAGCCGGGTTTTGCGCCATTTCCGTTTTGTATTTTTCCTCCACCTCGCTCATTTTCCCCGGACCAAAGGAACTTAAAGCCCAAAGAATCAAGCTAATGACCATGATCACCTTTCCGGCATCGGTTACAAAGATCTTGGCCTTGTTGACCATGGTTTGCACCACGTTTTTAAAACGGGGGGCCCGATAGGTGGGCAGCTCCAGAATAAAAAAGCTTCGTTCTTTGATATGGATAAACCATTTGGCAATAAAGGAAACCAGCAGGGCCATGGCCAGGCCCAGCAAATACAATCCCATCATCACCAGGGCCTGTACACTGAAAAAACCCAGCAAGTACGTATTGGGAATCACCAGGCCAATCAATATGGTATAAACGGGCAGGCGGGCCGAACAACTCATCAAAGGCGTGATCAAGATGGTAAGCAGACGTTCTTTCCGGTTCTCAATGCTCCGGGCGCTCATGATGGCGGGAACGGCACAGGCAAACCCACTGATCAGCGGCATCACGCTTTTGCCGTTCAACCCCACGCTGCGCATAAGCCTGTCGGTTAGAAAACTAATGCGGGCCATGTAGCCGGTATCCTCCAGCAGGGTAATCAGGCCAAACAGGATCATGATCTGGGGCACGAAAATGAGAATGCCGCTCAAACCGGCAACGAGGCCGTTAATGATCAAATCGCTCCACCAGGCTTCGGGCAGCGACTGCGACAGAGAGCTGCTGACAGAGGAAAACAGCATTTCAATCCAGGTCATGGGGTACTGCGCCAAGTAGAAAACGCTTTGAAACAGGATGAACAGGACCGCCAGTAAAATAACATAGCCCCAGGTGCGGTGCAGCAACACATTGTCCAACTTGTCGGTCAGTATGGTTTGCTGCAGCGGATCGGGCTCCGATACGGAAACCTGCATGATGTGCTTGATGCGGCTGTAGCGCTGCAAAATTTCGGTAGCCTGCGTTTTGGTTGGGTTGAAGGCATGCTTGCGTTCAATAGTTTCAATGCTGTCCTGCAGGCCCGCATCCAGCTCAAACTCCTCGTGGTTGATTAAATAATGAATGGCCGAATAATCGCTGGCTGCCGGCACCAGTTTTTTCAAATCCTCAATGGGGGCGCTGGCCAGGGCCTTGTTTTCAATAAAATCCCGAACCGGAACCTTATACAAATGCGAGGCGGTTTGTTCGATGGCTTTTTTCAACTGGGGAATGCCCTTGTGCTTGCGGGGGTTTACCGAAACCACTGGCACGCCCAGCTCCCGTTCCAGTTCCGCCAGGTCAATTTCAATCCCTTTTTTGTTGGCCAGGTCCAGCATGGTTAAAGCCACTACCACCGGTTTTTTCAAATCCAGGATTTGGGAACAAAAAAGCAGGTTGCGCTTGAGATTAGAGGCATCCACCACCACCACAAAAATATCGGCCTTGATATCGCGGTCCTGATTGAGGAGAACTTTATAACTTACCCATTCGTCCAGCCGCTTCGGATAAAGGCTGTAGGTGCCCGGCAGGTCAATGATGTTTCCGGTCAGCGAATCCGAAATGGAAGTGTGCCCGGTTTTTTTATCAACGGTAACGCCGGGAAAGTTGCCCACCCGTTGGTTCAAACCCGTCAGGGTATTAAACAGGGAGGTTTTTCCGCTATTGGGGTTGCCCACTAAAGCGATATGGATGGTTTTTTTTGTCACGCTGCTTGCGGCGCAAATGTAACCCGCCCCATCGGCAATGGTTTACGATATTGGGAGTTTTAGAGAAAGCTTAAGGAAATTTATTGAATCAAAAAAATGCTTTTGTCGTTTGGCAACAAGGGGCAATAAATAATTTTGTCCTTCCCATTCATCCGAAAATAAAGTACCGTGGTTAAAAATTCTCTCTTACTCGCTTTTGTTTGCAGCGCCGTGCTGGTTCAGGCGCAAAAACTAAAAAAAGAAGATAAGCAACTCATTACCAGCCTGCAGCAGCACGTGCAATACCTTGCCGATGACAAGCTCCAGGGCCGGCGTACCGGTACGCAAGGGGAAAAACTGGCGGCCGAATACATTAAAAACGAATTCAGCGCCATGGGGCTTCAGCCCAAGGGGAGCAACGGTTTTTTTCAGCCTTTTGAAGTAAACGAAGGAAAACAGGTCAACCCCTCTACCCACCTAATCATTAACGGGGCCAGCCTGGAGCTGAATAAGGAGTTTTTTCCCTTGGCCTACAGTTCCAATGCTTCTCTGGAGGCCCTGCCTTCACTGGCTTTGCAGGAGCCCGGTGTGCCCTGGTTTTTTGATTTAAAGGAGATGCTGGAAGCCGCTGCGGCCAACCCGCATTTCGACGCCAGCCAGGCACTAAAGGCCAAGGCAAAGGAGCTAAAAGAAAAAGGGGCCACGGCCTTGTTTGTTTATAACAGCTCGCCGATAAACGATGGGTTCTCCTTTGACGGCAAGGACCGCTCAGAAACCCTTCCCCTTCCCATAGTTTATATAACCCGGCCAGCCGTGGCCAAATATTTGAACGATCCTTCGGCAACGCTGGATATAAAACTAAAAACAGATATTTCCGAAAAAAAAAGAAGCGGCACCAATGTGATCGGCTATATAGACAACGGAGCACCCACTACGGTAGTTTTAGGGGCCCATTTTGACCACCTGGGTTTGGGAGAAGACGGCAATTCCAGGGAAGTGGAAAACAAAGGCCAAATCCACAACGGCGCCGATGACAACGCCAGCGGTACGGCGGCATTGATTGAACTGGCCCGGCTTTTAAAAAATTCCAAACTCAAAAACAGCAACTATTTGTTCATTGCTTTTTCCGGGGAAGAATTAGGCCTGTACGGATCGAAATATTTTACCGAGCATCCGTCGGTTGATCTGGGCTCCGTCAATTATATGATCAATATGGATATGGTGGGCCGGTTAAACGAAACTACCCGTACCGTAACCGTTGGGGGGTATGGCACTTCGCCTGCCTGGGGCAATTTGTACCACGCCAAAGGAAAAAAAGGGCTGTACTCCGAAAGCCTGGTGTTCCGCTACGATTCCAGCGGCACAGGGCCCAGCGACCATACGTCTTTTTACCTGAAAAACATTCCGGTGCTGTTTTATTTTACCGGTTTGCACAGCGATTACCACAAACCCACGGATGATTACGATAAAATCAATTACACTGGCCAGATGCATCTTGTCAGGCACATCTATAGCGTGATACAGGCCAGTGACCGGCAAAAGGAAAGACTGGTGTTTACAAAAACCCGGGAGGCGCAAACGACAAGTTCGGCCCGGTTTTCGGTGAGCATGGGCATTATGCCCGACTATACGTTTAGCGGGGCCGGGGTGCGGGTGGATGGCGTGAGCGAAGGCAAGCCGGCGCAAAAGGCGGGTATCAAAACCGGAGACATCATTACCTCGTTAAACGATATCGCCATTGGCTCTATGGAAAGTTACATGCAGGCCTTGGGCAAATTTAAAAAAGGCGACAAGGCGGTTGTCAATTATACAAGAGAAGGCAAGACGTTTTCAACTACGGTGGAGTTTTAGTATTTTTTGAAGCTATCGTTATGAAACTGGTACTGGACACAAAAGATCTGACTGATGGCTTTTTTGAAGAAAGCAAACTGCTGGGCATCATGGCGCCCATGAAAGACTATCAGTTCTGCTGGCAGCTAAACAATTTGCTGGGCATTGATTTTCGGATCAACAATGAATTGGAAATTCAGCTGAAAAAAAAACAGCGCAATTATTTTTTTTCGGTTTACGAATATCCCGAACCGGCAACCTGCCTGAAGCATTATTTATACAACAACCAATACGACGGGGAGTATTTGTTGCCGGAGCTCAAGCACCTGGATTTTTTATGGTTGTTGAAAGATGATTATGTATCCGATGAAGCCCTGCAGCATTTGGTGCAATCCATCCGCACGGTAAACGGCGTGCAATTGGTGGTGGAACTAACCAATGAAAAAATAAAAAACAAGGAGCATTTGGTTTTTTAAAAAAGGCAGTTAAAACCGTACAAAATGTAAACCAGCACAGCACCCGATTTGCTCACGATTAAATTAATTTTATGTGGCAGGAAAAAGACAACTCCCTCTATCGCAAATTCCAGTTCAAAGATTTTAATGAGGCCTTTGCGTTTATGACCAGAGTGGCCCTGGTTTCCGAAAAAATGAACCACCACCCCAAATGGACCAATGTGTGGAACACGGTGGAAATGTGGTTGAATACCCACGACGCCGGAAATGTGGTTACCGATAAGGACCGTAAGCTGGCGGATAAAATTGATGCCCTGTTAGAAACAAAGAATGCTTAAAGAGCGGTGCTTATCCGTTTTTTACAGAAACGATCTTTTCTCCTTTTTCGATAATCCGTCCCACGGGCTGGGTAAACGCAGATAAGCCCTCTGAGGCAAAAAGCTCTTTCACCTCGGCCAGCGCATTTTCGGCCACCGCTACCAGCAGCCCTCCGTTTGTTTGGGGATCGGGCAGCAGGTTGAAGGCTTCCATTACATTGACACCTTTGTCAAACTGCACTTTGTGGCTGTAGCTGTTCCAGTTGCGGAACGTAGCATCGGGAATGGTCCGTTGGGTTAAATACCCCTCCAGCCCCTCGAGTTTTTTAACAGCCGGATAGTACAACTCTGCACTAAGACCGCTGCCTTCGGCCATTTCCAGTAAATGCCCCAACAAACCAAAACCCGTCACATCCGTCATGGCGTGAACCCCGTTTAGTTGGCCCAGGGCCTGCCCAATTTTATTGAGCGCAGTCATTTGTTCAATGAGCAAAGAATAGTGTTCGGTTTTCAAAACACCTCTTTTCAGCGCTGTGGTGAAAACACCAATGCCCAGGGGTTTAGTGAGCAATAAATAATCACCCACCTGGGCCGTGTTGTTTTGTTTTAAATTTTGTATGGAAACCGTTCCGGTAACGGCCAGCCCAAAAATAGGATCCCTGGAATCTATGGTGTGCCCGCCGGCCAGCGGAATCCCCGCCTGCTGGCAGATTAGTCTTCCGCCTTCCAACACCTGCCGGGCCGCTGCTGTGGAAAGCTGCTCAATGGGCCAGCCCAAAATGGCAACGGCCATTAGCGGCGTGCCACCCATCGCATATACATCGCTGATGGCGTTGGCGGCGGCAATCCTTCCAAAGTCGCGGGCATCATCAACCACCGGCAAAAAGAAATCCGTGGTTGAAATGACCGCGGTTTCGGAGTTGAGTTGGTAAACAGCGGCATCATCACTGCTG
>JAEVYV010000279.1 GCA_023392575.1 Bacteroidota bacterium
TTCTCCTACCGCGATGCACAGGGTTTACGAAAAGGGGGCAATGAAAAGCTAAGAGTAAAGCCTTTAAATGCGTATGTGCACCACTATGGCTGGGTGAGGGAACCACAGACCATGTATCAAAAGCAACATGATTTTGGCCGGCTTTGGGGTGGAGAAAACTGGGAACCGCAAAAAGTGTACGAAACCCCTTTTGATTATACAGCAGAAACCGATGCCCTCGAAAAATTTACGGGCACGCATCCCAGCGTTATGCAGCCCCGTATTGCCCGCATGAACTGGAAGTTCGATTACGATCTGTCGTACAATAAACTAAAGCCGAAGGAAAAATTCAAAAATTTTATTGAAAAGCTCACCGGCAAACGGCCGTTTGATCACAATAATTATAAGATCGTTTAACAGAGGGTATGACTTCG
Source organism: Bacteroidota bacterium (assembly GCA_023392575.1). Taxonomy (GTDB): domain Bacteria; phylum Bacteroidota; class Bacteroidia; order Chitinophagales; family Chitinophagaceae; genus Flavisolibacter. Next base: position 414 of record JAEVYV010000279.1, read on the forward strand.
GAGGTTCTAGAAACTTCCGAAGTCAGTTGCGGCTACACCTCAATCCAAAAAAATATCCTTCATCAACGGCTGCTCAGCGTTCACCACATATTTTTTCAAATCTGTGATGCCTTCTTTTTCCAGCACCTCTTCATCAATAAAAAAATTACCGGTGCACACGGTTGATGGCTTTGAAACAATATAATAAGCTGCATCCGCTACTATTTCAGGCGTACGGCTCATTTGCATCAGCACCTCTCCGCCCAATAAATTTTGAACCGCCGCTGTGGCAATAGTGGTTTTGGGCCATAAGGCATTGGCTGCTACTTTATGCTCTTTTAATTCTTCTGCCAATCCCAAAACGATCATGCTCATACCGTATTTGCTCATGGTGTAGGCCAGGTGCTGCGCAAACCATTTGGAATTTAAATTAAGCGGGGGTGACAGGTTTAAAATATGAGCGTTGGTTGATTTTTTCAAATGCGGAATACAGGCCTTGCACATAAAAAAAGTGCCCCTTACCTGTATGCCGTGCATCAGATCAAACCGCTTTGGCTCGGTTTGTTCCGTAGGCATTAAGTTGATAGCGCTGGCATTATTGATCAGGATATCGATGCCGCCAAAGGCTCTTACCGTTTCATCCACCGCTGCCTGGATCTGTTCTTCATAACGAATATCGCATTGAAGGGCAAGTGCTTTCCCACCAGCAGCTTCAATCTCCTTTGCGGCCGTATAAATGGTGCCTTCCAGTTTGGGATGCGGCTCGGTGGTTTTAGCGGCAATGGCAATGTTGGCGCCTTCCCTGGCCAGCCGCAAGGCAATGGCCTTTCCAATGCCGCGGCTGCCGCCGGTGATCAAAACAGTTTTGTTTTTTAAGGTCATAAGCACTCAGGTTTTCTTACTTAAGAAAGAACGGGCTTGGGTTTTGTTTGCATGATGTCCTCAATGCGCTGCATCACTTCGGGAGTAAGCTTGGGCAGTACCTCCAGCGCTTTTAAATTTTCAACCAACTGTTCTTTTTTGGTGGCGCCTAATATGGCGGTAGTCACATGTGGATTTTTAAGGCACCAGGCAATGGCCAGTGTGGATTGGGGTGTGTCCAGTTCTTTTGCTATTTCACCTAACTGGCGCACTTTGGCTAATTTATCTTCCACCATCCAGCGGTCTTTCAACCAGTCAAAGCCTTCCAGGGCAAAGCGGCTGTTCTCCGGAATAGCGTTGTTGTACTTGCCGGTCAGCAGCCCCGATGCCAGCGGGCTCCAAATGGTGGTTCCCATGCCCACGGTATCGAAGAATCTTGGGAAATCGCCTTCCATCCGGTTGCGTTCCAGCAAATTATATTGTGGTTGTTCGACGGAAGGACCTATTAGGTTATACTGTGCGGCCACCCGGTGGGCTTCCATGATCTCTACACCACTCCATTCGCTGGTGCCCCAGTATAAGATCTTGCCTTGCTGCATCAGTATGTTCATGGTCCATACCACTTCTTCAATAGGAACGGTGCGGTCCGGACGATGACAGAAATAAAGATCGAGATAATCCAGCTGCAAGCGCTGTAAAGCTTCGTGGCAGGCTTCTACCAAATGCTTGCGGCTCAAGCCGGTTTGGTTGGGTTTGTTTTGTTTGCCTCTGGATCCAAAAAAAGCCTTGCTGCTCACCACGTAAGAAGTGCGGTCCCAGCCCTTCTTTTTTAAAACCCTTCCCATCAGCCGTTCGCTTTCGCCAAGGGCATAGGCTTCTGCATTATCAAAAAAATTGACTCCGTTGTCGTAAGCAATGCCCATTAGTTCATCGGCAATCGTATCATCAATTTGTTTGTGAAAAGTTACCCAACTGCCATACGACAAAACGCTTAACTGCAGGCCCGTTTTTCCCATTCTTCTGTATTCCATAGCTATAGTTTAAATTTTGAAATGAGGATTGAAGGTATTGAGAAAGTAGAAACAAAAAAGGCGTTGCCCACAGGAAGAGACACGAAAGCCTGATCAGTAAAGTCGGTTAATAGCATGTTAACGGGGCCCAAAAAGCCCGATAAGAATAATTTTTGCGCTTAACCTTGTATCCAATTACAATCATTAAACTTTACAATCATGAAAAAATTACTCATGGCTTTGGTAGCCGTCGTCGGACTGAGCGTTTGCAGCTTTGCCCAGGTAGCAGCTCCTACGAAGGAAAAGCCAAAAACAGCAGTCACCACAAAGCATACGCAAAAAAAGGTAACCAAGGCAGAAACACAACAAAGCCCGGCTGCCACTTCTACCACCTCCACGGCAACTACCCCGGCCACCGGCAAGGGCATGGTTAAAAAGAATGGCACGCCTGATATGCGCTATAAGGCCAACAAAGCTGTGGTCAAAACGCACACAACCACACACCTGAAAAAGAATGGCACGCCAGACAAACGATATAAGGAAAATAAGAAAGGCTAGCGTATGCAAAGCACCCTTTGTAAAAAACCCCTGCCTGCAGGGGTTTTTTATTGTGCGGCTAAACTGTCCGAAACAAGCAGCGTTCCAGTTGGTTGCCTGATGATAATGTCGCTAAGATCCTGTTTGGCCTCCAGGCCCTGGCCGTAAATGCGATCGCCGTTGCGGTAAATGCGTACGTTTTTATCTGTATAAAACCGTTGTGTGTTTTGATCCCACCAAAGCTCCGGAGTCCAAAGCGTATCTCCGTTTGCATTGGCCACCACCACGCTGTCGCGGAGGTATGCCTTGTTTAGCGACTCAAAATATTTTCCGTAAAGGGCGTCCACCCGGCTTTGCTCGTTGGTGGTGCTGTCAAAAAAAACCATGCGCAGCGATTGGGGAAATTCCACATATACGGTATCGCTGGTGTAGCGCAGCATCAGCGGGGCGGTAAGCCGCGAACGGATGCTGCCGCCCTGGCTGAAAATGGATTGAATGTCCTTGGCCTCTTCCACCATGGCCCTTTTTTCCCTCCATTCGTCCAGCGAATGCTGCGAGTTCTCGCAGCCAAAAACAAACAAGCAGCTTACCAGGAAAGCTGCTTGTTTGAAATATCGGTATAAAAAAAGGTTATTCATATTTACGCTTGGCAAACCAAAGATCGTTGAAGTTGAACCCTAAAGAAAAACGAAATAGGTTTTCTTTAAGAACATTGTCGTTGTTGCCTCTTTTCAAGTATTCAAACGAAAGGTTGACGGCATTGAACTGATTCAGAGCCAGCCGGCTGGGACGAATAGGAAGGGCCACCCCAAAAGAAGCGCCGAATAAGGGCAGATCTTCCTGCACTTTTATATAATCCCGGCCCACGGAAAAGCCAAAGCGGTAAGCAACCCTGCTGAAATAATTTGTACCCGGCTTGGGATTGAATTGTCCGCCCGCCTGCAGCTTCCAGCTATCCTGTACCGAATCGGTTTGTCCGAAAAAGCGGTACTCGCTCCACTTACCTTGTCCATAATCAAGTCCAAACAAAAAGCCCTGCCCATTGGTTTTGTAGTTGTTGTAAACAAAGCCGGCGGTATAATTCGATGGATAGACAAGCTCGCCCTTTACATCATTCTGCTGGTAAACGCTGTCAATTTGCAGGGTTTCACCCGCGCTGCCCAAAGTGAAAGTTTGTCTTAAAATATCCTGTGAGCCATTCAGGGTTTGTTTCCAGTTTCCGGCCACACCCAGGCGTAAAGACCTTCCTGCTTTTAAATCAATGCGGTACTGAAGACCGGCATTGAAAAACAGGCTGCCAAAGGAGTAGTTGGTGTTGTGCTCGGAAGCATAATAGCTAACCGAGTCGTTGACCAGTACCCTACGGGTGCTGAGTTCTTTGTTGCCGAACATATAGCCCATGTTTACCCCGGCGCTGAAATTACCAAAACCAAAACCGGTGCCGACGGTGGGCAAAAAGCTACCGCCGGTGCCGTTGAACTGCGTGATGGCACTATCAATAGGAGCGTGGCTGATTGGGTCGATCAGTCTTTCGCTGCGGTTGATCTTGTAGCTGACCCTGGTCAAAGGACGAAGTCCAAAACTAAGCCCCCAGTTTTTTCTTAAAGGAATCCCCACCTGCAGGTACGAAAAATACGCATCGGACGAAGTAAACCTTTGCGTGGTATTGGGCGCAATCAGCGTAAGGTTTCCCAGGTTCACCCCTGCATCAAACACCACCCGGCCGTACTCCAGCTTTTTTGATTTTTTTTCCTGCAAGGCATAAAACGAAGCATAGGAAGCGGGGTTATTGAAGTTTACCGAAATGATATCGGCATACCCGGCCGAAAATCCGCCCATGCCCCTGTTTGTTATATTGCTGCTGGGAAATGCATCGCCCAAACCATAACGGGAATAAGGAGAATTGCTTTGAGCTGAAACGACAGCCGCAGCCGACAGAAAACAAACAGAAACTAATGCCTTCAAACCCAGTGCCGAACTCTTAAGCATTATTGATTTGGCTAATTGCATAAAGACCTTTAAAGATTAAGTCAGGGTCTGCAAATATCTTATTTTTCAAATGGGACCCAAACACTCCTATATCCCCCCCGGTTAAAAGCACGTTAAAGTTGCTGAACTTTTCGGCATACAAATCGATGATGCCGTCAATCTCTTTTGCCATGCCCAACACCACTCCCGACTGCAAATTTGTTTTGGTATCATAGCCAATCAGTGGCACGTTCCACTCCGCCTGTACCAGGGGAAGTTTGGCAGTGAATTGATGCATGGACTTAAAACGCATTTCCATACCGGGCGAAATAGCGCCGCCCAGAAACTCATGAAACTGGTTGATAAAATTGTACGTGATGCAGGATCCCAGACCAACAACCAGATTGTTTTGCTGGGGAAACAGAAACACAGCCGCCGCTGCCATAGCCAGCCTGTCGGCCCCAACGGTTTCGGGCTTGCCTACCGGAATGGTAAAGGGCAGGCGGGAGGCGTTGCTTAGTTTGTGAAACCGCGTGTTGCTTTCCAGCAGGTTTTCAACGGCGGCAGCATGATTGATCACCGAAGACAGGATGGATTTTTCCGGCCGGTATTTTTCAATGATTTGCCGCAGGGATTCTTCTTCGTTATCGGGCAAAACCATTACTTCTTTCAACTGATCGTTTTCAAACACCGCGGTTTTGCGGCGGGTATTGCCAAAGTCTAAGCAGATGGTAGTCATGGTGCGTATACGTAGTTAGTGGAAAGAGATACGTGATAAAACATCACCACGCACCTTTACCCATTCACGCTTCGAAATTAAAGCTTGATAGATTTTTAAAATGTCCGTTCAATTTTACTTTTTCTTTTAGCGATTCCATTTCGGCCACCAGAGGAATCACTTTGGTCAAATGTCGTTTCAGGTACTCCTGCCGTTGTCGTTCGTGCATCAGTCCCAACAATTCATACTCTTCCTGCAACGACATGCCGACATGGTGCGCCAAGTCGTAGGTTCTTAAATCCTCATCCGGCTTTTGAAACTCTTTTTGCACTTTCAGCAGCCGGTATAGTTCTCTGATGCTGCTGACCACGCGGCGCATGGTTTCCAAACTTCCCTGCTCGTGGTTGAGGGGATAATTAACAATAGCCCCGCTGTATAACTTGCCGGGCACCTCTCTGATCACTTCCAACACCCGAAACACCTGGTCTCCTTGGGTTTTGATATCCATTTCTCCGTTATCGTGCACTTTGGATATTTCCGTTAGTCTGACCAATGTGCCATAGTCCTGCATTTTGTTGTCAATGACCGAGGGAATGCCAAAAGGCTTGCTTTCTTTATGGCATTCGTGGATGAGTTGCTTGTAACGGGGTTCAAATATATGGAGGTTCAAATCCTCACCCGGATACACCACAATACCTAAGGGAAATATCGGAATAAAATTAGTCATGCCGATTGCCTGCAAATTTGGTGCAAAATGCCGAAAAAAGCCGATGATTCCACTACGCAAAAACAAGCGGACTTAGGGATGGCTGCGATTTTTCCATAGCTCATGGAGGCGGGCATATTTTAAAAACGTATAGAACGCCGTTGTGCGGGCCACCACATAGCCTTCCCACCCATCCAAAAAACCAAAGCGAAGAATATAGTTCACAAAAAACCCAAGCGCCGGCGAAAAGCGCCTTCTCAGCCATGTAACTTTCTTCCCCCTTTCAAAATACTTCTCGGCATTCAACAAAGCATAGTGCACCATTTTTGTGCTGTAGTCGGCCATGTCCTTCATGGTGTAGTGCAGGATGCTACCTTTTAATTTTTTTACCCGGACCCGGCGGGGAATCACCAGTTCTTCATGCACCCGGGCTTCGTTCCAGTTTACATGCCGGCGGTTGAACAACCGGATGTGGTGATCGCCGCCCCACTCGCCTCTTTTCAAATGCTTGCTGCCCAAAAAATTTTTGAACCGGATGTCGTAAACCGTTTCGGCATCGTCCAAAGGCATGGCCTTCAACTCCCGCAGCAATGCCTCGTCGGGAACTTCATCGGCATCTAAGCTCAAGATCCAATCGTGTTTGGCCAGTGTCACCGCCTTGTGTTTGGTTTTTCCAAAGCCCAGCCACTTGCCCTGATGCAAATTGACCCCGTAGTGTTGTGCAATCTCAACGGTCCCATCGGTGCTGCCATTATCGTAGACCACAATATCATCGCTGATGGCCTGCACTGTTTGCAACAGGCGCTCAATGACCCCGGCTTCGTTCTTGCAAACAACTACTATAGAAATTTTATCACTCATTTATACCGAATTGATTTAACCCTTCCACCACCAAAGCGCAACTGCTGCACAAATAAAACACAAACTGTGCTTGACAGCCCTATCAAAACAAAACGGAAAACTACAATGGCATTTAAACAGTACCAAAAGAAAGCATCTCTTTTCACAAATTGAAAAAGGAAGCACCAGGATGATCAGCAGCAGGGCCGCCGCACGCCGGCATAAAGCTGATAACATACCCTTATTGCTCCACCCGTTGTTCTCTTTTAGAATCCCATATTTTTGCGCTGCACCGCTGAAACAACATGCTTGCAAAATGCGGGATTAAAACGACTTTCCGTCATGTGGCAACAACTGCTTAACGATTTACGGAGTGGAAACACAAAGGCGCTGGCCCGCAGCATTTCGCTGGTGGAAAATGAACAGCAAGGCTACGAAGAGCTGTTGCAGTCGCTGCCGCACAACGACACTACTAAAATCATTGGCCTTACCGGCCCACCCGGCGCCGGCAAAAGCACATTAACCGATGCGCTGATCGGGCAGTTGGTTGCCGAGGAAAAAAAAGTAGCGGTGCTTTGCGTTGACCCTTCTTCGCCTTTCAACCTGGGTGCGGTACTGGGCGACCGCATCCGCATGAGCGATTGGTATACCCATCCCCAAGTATATATCCGCTCCCTGGCCACCCGGGGCTCTATGGGCGGCCTGCACCCCAAGATCATCGAAATAACAGAGCTGGCAAAAACCGCCGGCTTTGATTACATCATTGTGGAGACGGTCGGCGTGGGACAAAGCGAAATTGAAATTGCCGGCCTGGCCGACACCACGGTCGTAGTGGTGGTGCCCGAAGCCGGCGATGAAATTCAAACCATGAAGGCCGGGCTGATGGAAATTGCGGATATTTTTGTGGTCAACAAAAGCGACCGGCCCGATGCCGATGCCTTTGTCAAAAACCTGCGCTTAATGCTGGCGCCGGCTTTTCGGCAGCATTCGTCGGAGGTACCCATTATTAAAACCATAGCCACTACCAAAACAGGCGTTGGCGAACTATACAAGGCTATTGAAAAACACAACGGCCAAAATCTGACTAACGAAAAAAAAACATGGCTGCTGGCAGAAAAAGTTTATTATCTCATTCAACACAAGCGGATGGAGCACATTGATAAAAAGAAAATTCGCCTGGAAATCGAAAAGGCGTTACCGACCGACTTTAACCTTTACCGCTTTGCAAAAACCTACGATCACAAATAGCACGACAACTTCTTTTGGCAACAACTTTAAATCGGTTAACCACAAGAACTCGCTTCTACACTTAGAAGTAGGGGACTGACTGCTCTGCGAGAGCCTAATTACCTGCATCACTAGCACCAACACCAGGCGCGGTTGCTTTTCTCGCTACATTTTCCGTAATTGTGTGCGGCAAGACGACGAATTCAGCACAGGTACTAAATTTGCGGTTTATGGATAATGCGACTGAAAAAATTGCGGCTGTAGTAATACTGTACCATCCAGACGAAGCCGTTCTTTCGAACATCCAAACCTATTATCCGTATGTCCAAAAGGTATATGTTTACGATAACACGGAGCTTGCGTTAAACACCATTGACTGGTCGCACTTCCCTAAAGCCGAATTTCACTCTGATGGCCGGAACAAAGGTCTGGCCGAAACCCTGAACATGGCAGCAGCAAAAGCCACTAAGGACGGATATGATTGGCTTTTAACAATGGACCAGGACTCTTATTTTACGCAGCAGGCCATAAAAGACTACTACCAATGCTTTCTGGAATTCCGCGAAAAAAGTAAGATCGCTTTATTTGGCCCTGTTTTCCAACGGGAAGATCCCGGTTGGCAAGCTGATGGCCAGTGGCAGGAAACAGACACCCTCATCACATCAGGTGCCTTGCTCAATCTTCGCCTCTTTAATGAAATCGGTCCTTTCGATGAAGCCTTGTTTATTGACTCAGTTGATTATGATTACTGCATCAGAGCAAAGCTTGCCGGGCACAGGATCATTCAATTTTCCACGATCGTCATGCTTCATGAACTAGGTTTTGTAGTGAAGAGAGCTTCTATTAAGTCTCTGTTCCTCATAAAGAAGCAAAAGCAACTACACCCACCTCTCCGCTTTTATTACATGTTCAGAAACTTATTGTACCTGAAAGCAAAATACCGCCATATACACGTGCCTGTTTTACAGGAAATTGAGCATGGTTTAAAGAATACGATAAGAAGAAACCTCTTTTATGGGCGAAACAATGCAATGCTGATTCAATATTTGGTACTGGCTTACAAGCACTATAAAAAAAACCAAATGGGCAGGTATCGATAAGGAACACTGTCAATTATAATGATGCTTTGCTATGTTTCTTTCTCTGCCAATTCACGGACCTAACATTTGTGCCTTACTAAGCCAAGTACAGCATAAAAGTGTATAAGTAACCTGAGGCATTAAATCCGGTTCGCTAAATATTTCTCACCAGGGAGCAGAAAATTTTGTTACTCCACATTCGATAAAACCGAAAAACAAATCAAGGTGGCAGATCTGTACAGGCAATGCTTCCTCAGCAAAGTTTCTTCATGGAAAGAAAAAAATATTAAACAAAATGGAACCAAGACTTATAGCTTTGCTGAAAGCCGTATTAAATTGATTATGGTCAGACAGGAGAACATGCCCCGGGTTGCCGACTGGCACATTAAAAGCAAGCATCCGCATTATATTCATTATTACTTTTTAAATCGAGACATTAAAGAAGCAATTAACAAATATGCGAAGGGGCATTTTCTGGACCTTGGTTGCGGCAATAAGCCCTATAAATCCATTTATAAACCGGTAACCACCTCTCAAATTGGATGTGACATCATCCAAAGCGATAAAAACCAGGTCGATGTGATCTGCCCCGTCACTGATCTAAAATTCGACAACAACAGCTTTGATTCACTTTTGTGTACTCAGGTACTGGAACACGTATTTGAACATGACAAAATGATGCAGGAAATGAACCGGGTACTAAAACCCGGGGGCACGGTGATCCTCACGGTTCCTTTTGCCTGGGAGTTGCATGAAGAACCCTATGATTTTTTTCGATATACCAAGCATTCTTTAAAGGAGTTGTTTGTGAACAATGGCTTTAACATAGAATACATAAAACCAAATGGGGGCAAATGGGCCGCCATATACCAATTGCGCACCAATATGATGTACCACTCCTTCCGAAAACACCGCACCCTACTCAACAAACTCAAGAAAATTTTGTTCATGGAATTTCGGCTGACGCAGTTACGGAATCATTTTGCCATCTGGCTGGACAAGAAGTATTACGATGATGTCTTTACGCTGAATTATATTGTTGTAGCACGTAAGCCCTTGCCGTAATGCCTTCTATTTTTTTCATCTCATTAATGAACGGAGCCCCGTGGGGCGGCAGTGAGGAAATCTGGTATAAAACTGCTTTGTATTGTTCCGATCGTGGCTGGAAAGTCGGCTGCGCCGCTTTCGCCTGGACGGCAAAAGAGCAACAGTTCACCATTCTTGAGAAAAACGGGTGCAACACTTACCGCATTCCCAATACGGGCAGGAGAAAAAGCAACATCCTTGAAAAAATCCGGTATAAGTTCACGAAACTTCAACAGGTGAGGTTCTGCAAGTCCTTGCCGCTGGCTGAATACGATTTGGTGGTCATAAACCTGGGAGGCTACGAAATTTGCACAAAACAATGGCGTAATTTTTACCAGTCTTTACCAAGCTATGCCCTGGTTTTTCATAATTATGACACCAATGCCATTTGGACCAAGGCTCAGGAAAATGCTTTAAAAGACTGGATGTTAAACGCAAAGAAAAATTTATTTGATGCTGCTAAGATTTGTTCGGTCCTTGAAGCACAATTAAATCTTTCCATTCCGAAAGCCAGCGCAATTATCAACCCCATCACGTTTGCCCCACCAAACAGCCCTATACCTTTTCCCGAATTACAAGAAAACAGGTTTGTTCTGGCAATGCTTGCGGCCTTAGATGTAAGTAGAAAAGCTCAGGACAACTTGGTCCTTGCACTTTCCGCTCCAAAATGGAAAAAAAGAGATTGGCTGTTGCATTTATATGGTGGTGGAGACGACGGGAAATATCTTCAAACCCTGATTGAACAAAACCAGTTAGAAAACAAAGTCTTTTTAAAGGCCCATACCGCGGATGTTCAGTCAGCATTGGAGCAGGCCCACCTGGTTTTGCAAATGACCCATATGGATGCCATGCCCATATCGGTGGTAGAAGCCCTGGCCGTGGGCAGGCCGGTAGTGGTCAGCAACATCGGAGATATGCCCTTGTGGGTGAGGGAAAACGAAAACGGATGGATCAGCAGGGATGCGTCTGTGGAAGAAATAGACAACACCCTGGAGAAAGCATGGGCCCAAAGAAACAACTGGGGCCAAATGGGAGAAAAAAGCTTTTCCATTTTTAAAGAGAAATACCCTTCCTCTCCCGAAGAATATTTTTTAAACCAACTGAACGCTTAAGCGGCTTTATTTTTTCTCCACCACCGATAACCCATGATCCCCATTATGGTCAGGGGCGTAGCGGCCAGATAAAGAATACCCAGGTTTAGGCCTTTTGCGGGTTTTTCGCCCAGTTGGGAGGCAGTACGGGTGCAAACGGAGCATTGTGCCCAGGCTGTTTCGCAGTGCAAAACCACCAGGCTAAAGATCATGGCCACTAGAATCAAACTCTTTTTCATAGCCCTGCAAAGGTAGCACTCTATTTAAAAAGAAATCCCACATCGGAGCGAGGTGGGATTTCTGCAGATTTATACAGCTTCGGCGCTCAGGCGCTTTTGTTGTTTTTTTCGTTCTTCTTCATCCAGGATGACCTTCCGCATGCGGATGTGGTTGGGCGTCACCTCGATGCATTCATCCTGCTGAATGTATTCCATACACTCCTCCAGGGTCATCAACCGCTTGGGCGCAATGCTGGTGGCGGCATCGGAACCCGAGGCCCGCATGTTGGTGAGTTTTTTTCCTTCGTTAGGGTTCACCACCAAATCACCCGGCTTGTTGTTTTCGCCAATGATCATGCCCTTGTACACCTCTTCCCCCGGGTCAACAAAGAAAAACCCACGGTCCTGCAGCTTATCCAAAGAGTAGGCAGTTGTGGTTCCGGCTTCCTTGGCAATCAAAACACCGTTGTTGCGGCCAGGGATGGGTCCCTTCCAGGGTTTGTAGCCGCTTACCCGGTGGTTCATCACCGCCTCACCGGCTGTGTTGGTCAGCATTTGTGTGCGCAAACCAATCAGGCCGCGGGACGGAATGTCAAACTCCAGGTGCTGCATCTCGCCTTTGGTTTCCATCACATGCATTTCTCCTTTGCGGCGGGTAACCAGGTCAATTACCTTAGAGGCATATTCCTGGGGCACATCCACCACCAGGGTTTCGTAAGGTTCGCTTTTCACCCCATCAATGGTTTTAACAATCACCTGCGGCTGGCCAATGGTCAACTCATAGCCTTCGCGGCGCATGGTTTCTACCAAAACCCCCAGGTGCAAAATGCCCCGGCCAAAAACCAAAAAGCTATCGGCGCTGTCGGTATCCTGAACCCGCAGAGCCAGGTTCTTTTCGGTTTCCTTCATCAACCGATCCCGCAGGTGGCGTGAGGTAACAAACTTTCCATCCTTACCAAAGAACGGCGAGTTGTTGATACCGAACATCATGTTCATGGTGGGCTCATCCACGCTGATCACGGGCAGGGCTTCGGGATTATCAAAATCGGCAATGGTGTCGCCAATGTTGAAGTTTTCCAGCCCCACAATAGCGCAAAGATCGCCGGCCACCACTTCGCTCACCTTCTTTTTGGCCATTCCTTCAAACACGTACAGTTCCCGTACCCTTTGCTTTTTAATCACCCCATCGGCCTGCATCAGGGAAATGGGTTGGCCTTCTTTAATGACGCCGCGGTTTACCTTGCCCACGGCAATTCTGCCCAGGAAAGAAGAATAATCCAGGGAGGTGATCTGCAGTTGCAGGTTTCCTTCGTTTACGGTGGGCGGCGGCACGTGTTTCAAAATACCGTCCAGCAAGGGATTGATATTGTCTGTAGGCGTGAGGCTGTCGTTGAACCAGCCGTTTTTGCCCGAACCATAATAAGTGGGAAAATCAAGTTGTTCTTCGCTGGCATCCAGGTTGAAGAATAGCTCAAAAACGGCATCGTGTACCTCATCGGGCCGGCAGTTGGGCTTATCTACTTTGTTGATGACGACGATGGGCTTCAGGTTCAGCTGCAAGGCTTTTTGCAGCACAAACCGGGTTTGGGGCATGGGCCCTTCGAAGGCATCCACCAAAAGGATCACGCCGTCGGCCATCTTCAATACCCTTTCCACCTCTCCGCCAAAATCGGCGTGGCCCGGGGTATCAATGACATTTATTTTAACGCCTTTGTATTCAACAGCGGCATTTTTAGAAAAGATGGTGATCCCTCTTTCCCGCTCCAGGTCATTATTATCCATGATCAGTTCGCCGGAATCCTGGTTCTCCCGGAAAACCTTTGTAGCGTGCAAGATTTTGTCAACCAGCGTGGTTTTGCCGTGGTCGACGTGGGCAATAATGGCGATGTTTCTGATATCCATAAGTCAAAAGGTAAAAGTCAAAAAGTCAAAACCAGAGCGTCTTTTCCTTTTGGCTTTTGAATTTTTTAGTTTAAGAGGCGCGAAGGTAAGCCAATTCGGCGGGGTAGCCAGAAGAATAGGCACACTTTACAAAAACTTTTTAATGATATTAACCAGAAGGGTAAGAATCAAACTAAAAAGAAGCATGGTGGTCAGGGGAAAATAAAAGCGGGTGGAGTTCTTTTCAATGCGGATGTCGCCGGGCAGCCGGCCGATCCAGTGGAATTTATCATGAAAAAAATAGACCACTACCCCCACCAAAACCACAAGCAGGCCAAAAACAATGATGTACTTGCCGGTATTGCTATCCATTTCGGTAATTTACAAAATTAAGCAGCCGGAATATTGAATAGATTTGACCATGAAGTTTTTGTATTGCCTGCTATTGGTTTTTTTAACGGGGCTGACCGCTCCGGCGCAGCATAGCTGGGAAATATGCCTGAACGGCAAAACAGCCTTAAAAAGCACCGAAGAGAGCGAAGAAAAAAATGTGCTCACCACCCGGACTGCCGGTCTCAACAGCCTGGCCGTCAGCTACACCGAAAAAAATCCGAAAGACCAATGGGAACGGTTTATTGGCCTTTACGATGAAACCGACCGGGAGCTGGCCAAACAAAAAGGCACCCGGCTCAAACTCGCCAACACCGCTTTAAAATCCCTGCTTCCGCAGTCCGGCAAAATCAAGATCTACACCTGGGCCCTGCCCACCGATCCAAAACGAAAAGCAGCCATTCGGGTTCGAAGAGTACATTTGTGCACTTTGATTTTACATTAGGGCATGCAACGACGTTTACTTTATATCATCAATCCCATTTCGGGCACCAAAAACAAATCCTCCATACAGGAGGTCATTAAAGCCAAAACCGCAGCAGAAGGGCTCGCTTTTGACATTTATCCCTCTGTAGAAAACGGCGATTATTCGTTTTTAAACCCCCTCATCGAAGAACAAAAGGTTACCGATATCGTGGTTGCCGGCGGCGATGGCACCATCAACCAGGTTATTAATTCATTGCGCCGCTTTGACGTCCGGTTTGGCATCCTGCCCTGTGGCTCGGGCAACGGGCTGGCCTTTAGCGCAGGCATCCCCAAAAGCCTGAACAAGGCGCTGGATCTGGTTTTTAAAGGAAAGGTGCAATGGACCGATGCGTTTATGGTCAATGAAAAATTTGCCTGCATGCTCTGCGGCCTGGGGTTTGATGCGCAAGTGGCCCACGATTTTGCCAACGACCACAACCGGGGACTGACCACGTATATCAAAAAAACCGTCAAAAATTTTTTTAAGGCCAAAGCCTACCCTTTTACCATCCAAACCAACGGCAAAGAATTTGCCACCGATGCTTTTTTTATCAGCATCGCCAACAGCAACCAGTTTGGCAACAATTTTAAAATTGCGCCCAAAGCCAGCCTGACCGACGGCATGCTGGACATTGTCATCATGACCAGGCAAAGCAAAGTCAGCATGCTGTTCCAAGCCATGAAACAAGTAGGCGGCTTTAACCAACTGCAACAGGCGGAAGTGCTGGACGAAAGGAGCAGTGTGCTGTATTTTCAAACCAGTTCCCTTCAAATCGCAAACCCCAGACAAGCTCCCCTGCATATTGACGGTGATCCGATGGAAACCCAAAAAACCATTAGGGTAAAACTATTGCACCAGGCCTTTCGCCTTATTGGACCCTGAATCCAGGAGCTGCATCACCTTGGCAAAGCTTTCGACATTGTACCGCGACCCCAGGGACGCATGAATGTCCATTTTTTCCCGCTGGGTGAGGTGAAAGCTGAGCGCCGCCTTGTCTTCTTCTTTTTTGGGGATGTATTGAAAATTGATCTTGTGAATGGGAAAGCCGCGGCTGGTGACAAAATAAGTGGCCATGTCGCTTTGAAAATACTCCATCATCTTGTACCAGTTGTTCTGCAGCAAAAAGAAAGGCTTGACGGCATTTTCGGTAAGGTTGTCGTACTCGTACGGATGCTCCCACCCGCCATCCATGCGGTCGCGGATTTGGATCACCAGCACGCCCCGGGTGTTTTCTTCAACCCATTTTTGCATGTGTGATAAAAAACGCAAAGAAGTGGACACCCCGTAATTGTCCCGCAAGCCGCCATCCATGACATCAATCTCCGGATGGGACGGAAGCCATACGTTGGGCAGCACAATGGGGAAGGTGGCGTTCATGCGCAAAGCTGTAAGGATGCGCAAATTGTAAGGGTCCTGCTTCTGAAAAAAAGTAGCAAAGTCAATGGCATCGGGGGTGATGTTTTTTTCCGAGGAATCAACGGGCGGCCGCATCATAAACCGAAGCGGCTGGGTGCTGATCAACATCATCTTGGCATCCCGGGTAATAACGTTGTGGTAAAACATCAGCGGAATATTGGCCGCCGCTTCGTCGGCCACATAATCTTTCAGTTTCTTGTTCAACACCCCGCGGGTGTTATCGTTCAAAGCCAGTTCGAACGCATAGCCCCGGTCACGCAAGTAGGTGTAGGGACCCATTGTGAATTTTTGTTCCGGTGCAAAAAGATCCCGGGCGATAAAAGAAGTAAATATGGGGTTTAGCAGGTCGTCCGCAATGTTGTCCACATATTCGGGCGACTGCAGGTTTAAGTTTTTTTGATGCAGCTTTTGCAGGTACAACTCCCGGAAATAAGTGGCGCCAATCATTCCGCCGGAGGCGCCGGTGATCAAAAAAGTTTTTTTCATGATCTGCCCGTTCGTGATGCTGTCCAGGTGTTGCAGCACATTCATGGTAAAGGTGGCGCTTCGGGTACCCCCGCCGCTGGTGGTGATCAACACCAGCAAGGGCTTTTCCTCGCCCTGCTTTTGCTTCCACCGGTTGAGGATGAGCTCCATATTTTTTTTGTCGGCCTGCGCGGCTTGGGGACTGCCCAGGCGCTCCAGGTTTTGCTGGGTGTACGCCGGCGCCTCCTGCTTGTTGTTGTAATTGAGGCCATAAGCCTTGTTGCGGGGATCAATCCACTGGACCTTATACAACACATTTAGAACAAAGAAAAACGCAATGAGCGCCGGTACGATCCAGCTTTGAAAAAAATAAACCAAAGAGCCAATCACGCCAATTAAAATGGCAAAAAACAAAGTAATGCTGGCGCCGGCCGGCAGCTGGAAAAACTTGGAATCGAGAAAATAGCCAATCAGGATCAAAAACAAATAGGCAAACAGCAGGCTCACCACGGCGGCAAAATGATGGCGCTTGAAGATCTTTTCCATTAACTCATGCGAGTAGTGCGACACATCGCGACAGCGGCGCACCCTGAAAAACGAATCCAGAAACCATTCCGATTTCAGCAGGGACAGGTTGTCGGCGGCAATGTTCTCCGGCTGCAGGTGGGCAAAATAGTTGCGGGCACTGTTAAACGCAGGTTGCAGCTTTTTTAAAATGGTTCGATCGGCTTGAAAAAAATAAAAAAACGAAACGGACAAAATCAAAAGCAGACCTGCCAAAAAACCCACCAGCAAAAAAACGATCTCCACGTTTGCAATCAGCTCTTTGTAGTGGGCATACTGATAGGCCTTGAGCAGGTAAAAAACAAGAAAGGCCAACGGTATGGCGGCGTTGTTGATGCAGTATTTCAAGAACGGGTATTGGGTGGCGGCCAAAAACGTAAAGTGCCGGCTGAACAAGATAAACGTAGTGATGTTCCAGCACATGATGAACACCCCAATGGAAATGCCCATGATGGCCGCTCCAATGGCATTTACATCACCCAGGTATTCCGGAGAAAGAAACAAGGCCTCCGTACCAAAGCTTTTCATGAAGCTGCCGTTGACAATGCTGAAAAGCAAGAGCCAAAAAACGAGCAGCACCTGGTATTTGCGAAAATGCAAAAACAGGAGTTGTACGGGCAGCGAATAAAAAACACCTCTGGAGTAATCCAAAAAAGAATATCTCGTTTTCAAAGCAACCCCAAAATACTACTAAATTGGATGAAGCTCAACGCTGTTTTAAGAATTAGTTTTTTGTTTAGAACGCAACAAAAACAAAACCATAACCAGGGAGAGCAACAGCAGCATGGCCACAAACTGATGCAACTGAGCATTCCACTCAAAAACACCCCACTGCTGCGGCACTTTTTGCGGGCTGGTCAGCACAGCAAAAATGCCCAGGATCACCTGAACAACCACAAATACCAACGGCAGCCATTTGGTAGCATTGAACAAGGAATGGCTCTTGTCCTTGATGGCCTTTACGGTCCAGATGAAGATCAGAATACAGATCACATAGGCCAGGTTGCGGTGAATGAAGTGAATGGCAATGGGGTTATTGATCAGCGCCGAAAAAAAAGAAAACGAACGGCCTCCGTACTGAGTCATGTTGGGGGGAAAATAATCTCCGTTGATATCCGGCCAGGTTGGTGCATAGGTAGCCGCTTTCAAACCGGCCATAAACGCTCCGTAAACCAATTGCACCGTCAGCAACACGA
>JAEVYV010000302.1 GCA_023392575.1 Bacteroidota bacterium
AACAATCCCAGCAGGGGCAGCGCCAACAACGTCCCTCCGGCCAACAGCAACAAAAAGGACAACAGCAAAGGCCGCCGCAGCAAAAACGGCCACCCAACCCCAATCAGAAAAAAGGATAACAAGATCAGGGTATCGTAATAAAAAAGAGGTACGAAGTCTGGGACTTTCCCATATACTTCGTACCTCTTTTTTTTAGGCTGTTTGTTATTTCGTCCCGCCTACATGCTCTTCTGTATCCGGAGCATTTTTCACGGTTTTGTTTAGCTTATTGGAGGCTTCTTCGCTCTTCAGTGCTGTGTAAATCGCATCCTGGATCTTTCCCCTGATGTTCAATTGTCCCAACAAGTTGTTGGTTCGGGTGTTGTATACCCGGTTTGATAAAAAGATGTAAACCAGTTTGGATTGTGGATCCACCCAAACACAAGTGCCGGTAAAGCCGGTGTGGCCGTATGTTTCCGGAGAAGCCAATGCGGACGGATAGGGTTCTTTGCGCTGGGCATTGTCTTTTTCGGGTTTGTCAAAGCCCAGGGCCCTTCTGCTGATATCGCTGCCATAAGCCGTGAACAGCCGGATGGTTTCGGGCTTTAAAAAACGTTCTCCGTTCAACTCGCCGCCGTTCAGCAACATTTGGTAGAGCAGCGAAAG
Source organism: Bacteroidota bacterium (assembly GCA_023392575.1). GTDB lineage: Bacteria > Bacteroidota > Bacteroidia > Chitinophagales > Chitinophagaceae > Flavisolibacter. The sequence continues at coordinate 646 of JAEVYV010000302.1, forward strand.
ATCGTAGGCATTGGAGAACAATCCTGCATGCCCCGATACGCCGCCAAACATGGCAGCCCCCTCATCGTGCACATAACCCTGTAGCAATTGGCGGCGGAAATGTTTTTCTTCTTCCGTGGGCACCACCCTTTCTATGCCAAACCGCTGCCAGGGCTTAAAGCCGGTGGTGGTCATGCCCAGCGGTGAGTAAAATGTTTTTTGAAGGTACTGATCCAGCGAGAGCCCCGAAATGGCTTCCACTATTTTGCCCAACAGGATAAAGTCATTATCGCTGTAAACATATTTGGGTGCAGGCCCCAGTTTGCTTTGAACAATGCGCTTCATCATGCTGTCGTTCCAGTCTCTGCGCAGCCACACGCCTCTTGCCACTGGAATGGTAAATAAAGTGTCCCGCTTGTCGCTGTAGAGGGCCGGTGAGGGCTGGCCTGTTGCTTCGTCAATGGTTTCCCGGTAAAAAGAGATGTACGAGCTCAATCCGGCCTGGTGCAGCAGGATATCACGGATCTTTAATCCTGCCTTATCGCTGCCTTTTGTATAGGGCAGATAATCGCCCAGGGTTTTGTCCAGATTCAGCTTTCCCTGTTCGTAGAGTTTCATTACCGCAACAGTGGTCGCAGAAATTTTGGTTACCGATGCCAGGTCGTAAATGCTTTCCAGGGTCACGGGCCGGGACTTGGAATCAAACTCATAATTGCCAAAGGCTTTGTGGTACTTGATCTCGCCGTTTTGCACCGCCAGCACTTCGCAGCCGGGAAAAGCTTTTCGGGCAATTCCGTCGCGGATGATGCTGTCAATAGCCAACCACGCCGGCGACGTGCCTATAGGCACAAACCGCCTGATGGCAATGCCCGAGCCATAGTGGTGGTCACCAATGGTTACCGGCAAGGTTCCGCGGGAGGCAATCTTTCCTTCCAGAAAATCGGCGGCCGCATGCTGGGTGATGTCGTCGTCCTGGTGCATGGCCACCAACGTAGCGGCACTTAAAAAGCGTTGCGCAGCATATACGTTTCCAAACACAAGGGTGGCGGTTTGGTTGCCCGCCTGCAGGGAATCCCACAACCCCAGAGCCGCAGTGGAAATGCCGTAATTATTTGTGGGGCGGTTGGAGAAGTTATGAATACCAATAATTACTTTTTCATATTGGGCCGCCCGAATGGAGTCCAGGATGGCAGTGGCACGGCCGGCCGAATCTTTATAACCCAAAAAATACACATCGGCATTCATTTCCGATTTCAGGCGGTGGGCAATCGTGTTGGAGTCGGCTACCCCCAGTCCCACATAAGCAATTTTTCCTTGGTGGAACAAGGGAAAGAAACCGGCCTTGTTGTTAATCACCGTAACGCTGTTACGGGCCACCTGCTTTCTGATTTCATCGGTTTGGGCGTTCAGATCGGCCAACAAATTGGTGGTGTCGATTACCTGTGCCCTGTTCAAACCCAATTGGTATTTGGAAAGCAGGACTTTTTTTACTTTCTCATCTATGTCCTTCCACTTCAATCGCTTCTTTTTGATGGCGGCTTCAATGGCTTCAATCGCCGATGGCACGTTTTCGGGCAAACACAACATATCGTTTCCGGCTATCAGGGCCTGCACGGCGGCTTCCCCGGCGGGAAAGAACTTGCTCACACCCTTCATTTCCAGGGCATCGGTGAACGTGAGTCCTTTAAAGCCCAATTCTCCACGCAGCAGGTCGTGCACATTTTTTTTGGACAGAGAGGTGGCAAGGTTGGTTGTCGCGTCAATGGCAGGAATGGATAAATGGGCAACCATTACACTGCCCACCCCATTCTTAATTAACTGCTTGAACGGATAGAGCTCCAGGGAATCCAACTGCGCCATGCTTTTGTGGATCACGGGCAGATCGTAGTGCGAATCCACATCCACATCGCCATGACCGGGGAAGTGTTTGGCGCTGGCCATGATGCCTGCATCCTGCATGCCCTTCATATAAGCCACGCCAAACAGCGCCACTTTGTATTTATCTTCTCCAAAGGAGCGGTAGCCAATGACGGGGTTGTTGGGATTGTTATTGATGTCCACCACGGGGGCATAGTTCACATGCACGCCAATGCGTTTCATTTGTTCGCCTATAGCCTGCCCCATGGCGTAAATAATTTTTTCATCGCTCAGCGAACCCAAGGTAAGCTGGTAGGGAAACTTGGTCACGCTGTCCAGGCGCATGCCTAGGCCCCATTCCCCATCAATGGTTACCATCAAAGGGGTTTTGGCCAGCGACTGATACAGGTTGGTCAAATTGGCCTGCCGCACCGGTCCGCCCTGAAAAAAACACAAGGCGCCCACGTTGTATTTTTTGATTTGATCGACGACACTATTAATATGGTCTTCACCCAAATTACTGTGTGCACGGATCACCATCAGTTGGGCAATCTTTTCTTCTTTCGATAGGGTTTTAAAAATACTATCCACCCACTGCGAGGCAGATAAATTGCTCTTGTATTGAGCAAAAGAGGTTCCTGCAAGGAAACAGCCCAAGGCTAACGCTAAAATTTTCTTCATATCAAAAACAAAGACACAATTTAGTACAAATCAAATAGTTCAATGCTTAAAGACTTGTGAACTTGTTTTAAGAGTGCATTATTGGCAGAAAAAACCAGATGCCGGAGCGTGTTCCAACTGCTGCATCCGGATTGTGTTGCTCCCGTCGTCCATCCTATTCCAGGTTCTTTATCCAGATGTGTATATCGTGAGGGGCGGTTTCGTCGCCACCAAAATACGGATACAACTGGTAGCCCTTGCCTCTGGCGGCCGCAGCCATACGCGGCAACCGTTCGGTAACGCCACCTACCGTAAACAAATAGCTGCTGCTGGTAACTTGTATAGAGCAGTTAATCTCCTTCCCTATGGGTATGACGGTCAGTTCTTTTGACGTAACCGCACCTTTGTTGTATACATAGGCAAACAGGCGCAAAAAATTGCCGCTCCACCCCCAGCCAAACCGGGCGCTGTACTGGTGATGATCCGAATCGTTATCGGAAAACCCATAGAGTTTGTTGATGTCATACTGGTTTTCGGGCAGCTTTGTTTGGTACACGGCGCTGCTGTCAAATTTGACGACAAATTTCATCTCGCTGAGGTCAACCGTTTTGTACCCGTTTTTGTCGGCGTATTGCTTGCCCTGGGGAATGG
>JAEVYV010000312.1 GCA_023392575.1 Bacteroidota bacterium
GCTTTGGGCAAAACAAAAGGCGCCCGGCTCATGCTTTCTACCCCACAGGCAATCACCACTTCGGCATCTTCGCACATAATTTGCCGGGCTGCATCCATAATCGCCTGCAAACCCGAGGCGCACAACCGGTTCACCGTATTTCCCGGGATGGTCACCGGTAACCCGGCCAGCAGGGCCGCCATGCGGGCCACATTCCGGTTATCCTCACCAGCCTGGTTGGCAGCGCCGGCAATCACATCTTCTATGGCCGAATGATCAACGGCTTTATTTCTTGCCAACAGTTCCTTAATCACATGCGCCAGCAAATCATCGGGGCGAACAGAACTCAAAACCCCTCCGTATTTACCAATCGGGGTTCGAACAGCATCTATAACATAAACATCTCTCATGGATAACCAACTTTAGCGGTGGGATGGCATCTGCTGCCCGGTTGTTTTCAAACCCACCGGCCTTGATTGAACAGACAACAAGCCTGGCACAATTTGCATCAAATTAATCAATATCCAAGAAGCAAATTTGCGATAAAGCCAACCCTATTTACCCGTGGAATGGGTCCGCTTTCGGTTTATCACGGCCAGGGAGGTTGGTTCTTTGTCGCCCTCCAGGATCAGGTCGGCCACTTCTATGCGTATGCTTTTTACCCGACCCTCTTCATTCCGGTAAAAAAAGGCCACGCCGCTGTGTTCGGGAATGCTAAACGTGTCCTTGGCAATCCTGTTCAGGGTTCCCGAACCCAGGCTGGAGGTGGCATATAAAGCACCATCCAACAGAGTAATTTCTACGGAAGGGGTAGGACTTCCTTCCTTGAATTTGTAAACACCCTTGTATTCGTGGAGGGTAGAGTCCTGGGCAAGGGCAAAATGGCCGCAAAGGAAAAAAATAAATAAGGCAAGAATTTTTCTCATTGTGTTGGTATTAGAATTAAATATACTGAAACTAAAAACGTAAACCGCGGCAAATCCGTCCTCCTTTTAACAAAGAACTCGGAGCCAGAAAACTATCTTTGCACGATGGCTGAAACAGCAACAATAAAGATTAAAGGAAGCAGAAATATCCGCCAGTTGGGCCTGTCCGATCTGGAAAACTTTTTCGAATCCCTGGGCGAAAAAAAGTTCCGGGCCAAACAGGTTTGGGAATGGCTGTGGCAGAAACATGCTTTGTCTTTTGCCGACATGACCAACCTCAGCAAAGAACTCCGCCAAAAGCTGGGCGAAAATTTTTCGCTGCCCGCTTTAATCATCGACGCCACGCAATACAGCGCCGATGGCACCATTAAATCCCGGTTTAAAACACACGAGGGCCATTTGTGCGAAGGCGTGCTGATCCCTACCGAAAGCCGCTACACTGCCTGTGTGTCCTCACAGATCGGCTGTTCGCTGAGTTGTAAGTTTTGCGCTACGGGTTATATTGAAAGAAAACGCAACCTGGATTTTGATGAGATTTACGATGAGGTGGTTTTGATCAACCAACAGTGCGAACGGGTGTATGGCAAAAAACTAAGCAACATTGTGTTCATGGGAATGGGCGAACCCCTGCTGAATTACAAAAACGTGCTGCGGGCCATTGAAAAGATTACGGCACCGGACGGGCTGGCCATGAGCCCCCGGCGGATTACGGTTTCCACAGCCGGTGTTGCCAAGCAAATCAGGCAGTTGGGTGATGACCAGGTGAGGTTCAAACTGGCCTTATCGCTTCATGCGGCCAACGACAAAAAACGGCACGAGATCATGCCCATCAACGACAGCAACAACATTCAGTCGCTGGTGGATGCCCTGAACTATTTTTACGCACAAACCAAAAACGAGATTACGTTTGAATACATTCTTTTTAAAGATTTTAACGACTCGATCCAGGACGCCGATGAATTGATCAAACTGTACCGCCGTGTGCCGGCCGACCTGATCAACCTTATTGAATACAACCCCATTGATGCCGCCCGGTTTGAAAAACCATCCGAAGACAAGGTGGAAGCATTTATGAACCACCTGGCCAAACACAGGGTAAATGCCCGTTTGCGCCGCAGCCGGGGTAAAGACATAGATGCGGCCTGCGGACAACTGGCCAATAAAAACTAATCGGAACCGTGATTGGGTGGATTTTAAAGATTTGTGAGGAGATAAAACATTTACGATAAACAAAGAGTCTTCAAAATGGAAGACTCTTTTTATTTCCCGTTAATCAATCAAATCTGCCCCAATCCCGTTCTGACAGTCTTAACCATAATTAACCTTAATAAACCTTCTGGGTTTTAAACCCTCTATCTCCCTTCCGGTCTGTTATCTATTCCTTTTAAAAAAAAGAAAAAAGATATGAAAAAGATGATCACCAGCGCCCTGGTACTGGCCTTAACCGTTGGCGCAGCACAGGCACAAAACACTTCTACCGAAAAAGGGAAGGCCGACCGGAGGGAGCACCGGATGCACCAGATGAAGGACCTAAACCTGACCGAAGAACAAAAAGCAAAAATGAAGGCCCTTCGGGAAGAACAGAAAAAAGAACTGCAGGCTTTAAAGGGGAATAAATCAGCCACCCAGGAACAAAGAAAAGAGCTGCACAAAAAATACAGGGAGCAAATGCAGGCGATTTTAACTCCGGAGCAAAGACAGCAAATGCAGAAAATGAAGGAGGAAAGAAAGGCTTCCGGCAAAAAAACGGATTTTAACAAAAAGCAAGGCTTTGCCCAAAAAGGCAATTTTAAACGGGGCGAGAACCTGCAAAAAGAACTAAACCTGACCGAAGACCAAAAGGATAAAATGGCTAAAATTAGAACCGATTTCCGCGGCCGGTTTGAAGCCCTGCGCAAGGACAACAGCCTGACCCGGGAACAAAAAAAGAGCAAAATGCAGGAGTTGATGAAGGCGCAGAACGAACAAATAAAAACCGTGCTCACCAAACAGCAAATAGAAAAAATGGAGTCGCTGAAAAAAGAGCGGTCTTCCAGAAACACCAAATAATGAGGGGTGGCTCCCAAGCTAATGAAAACAAAAGGACCGTGTGCTGCACGGTCTTTTCTATTTTTGTGCCATGAAGAAGAAAACAGGCTTCGAAAAATTTATGCCCGGCGAGAAGAAAGGTGCTGCTAAAAAAGAACAGATCCGGCAGGAAAAAAAGAAGATCACCAAAGAGCGGAAGGAATATTTCGAGAAGAAACGACTGGAGCGGGCCGCCATTTCCCAGCCGGCCTCCAAGGCTGCCGCCCAGCGGCCTGTTTTAACCCGGGCCACCGAGGAAAAAATGCCTCTGAACAAATACCTGGCCCACAGCGGTGTGTGCTCCCGCCGCGACGCCGTGGAGATCATTAAAAGCGGAAAAGTAAACGTAAACGGCGAGGTGGTTACAGAACCCGGACATAAAATTTCACCCACGGATGCGGTGATCTTTAACGGGAAAAAACTCCACCCGGTCAAAGACCTGGTGTATATTCTTTTGAACAAGCCCAAAGATTACATCACCACCACGGATGATGAAAAAGGCCGCAAAACGGTACTGGACCTCATTAAAAGCGCCACCCAAACAAAAGTTTATCCCGTTGGCCGGCTGGACCGAAATACTTCCGGTGTTTTGCTGCTTACCAACGATGGCGACCTGACCCAAAAACTAACCCATCCCAGCAACGAAATCAAAAAGCTCTATGCCGTTACTTTGGATAAGCCTCTGACCAAAATCCATTTTGATGAAATCTTAAAGGGGGTTCCCCTGGAAGACGGTATGGCCCATGTGGATGTGCTGGCCTATACCGACAATGCGGATAAAACCCAGATTGGCGTGGAGCTGCATAGCGGACGCAACCGCATTGTGCGGCGCATATTTGAACACTATGGTTATGATGTAAAAAACCTGGACCGGGTGGTTTTTGCAGGCCTCACCAAAAAAAATGTGGAGCGGGGCAAATGGCGCTTCCTTACGGAAAAAGAAGTACGGGACCTGAAATATTTTAAAAAGGGAAAATAGCACACTCATTTCTGCGGACCCCGCAACGGTTACAAATCATCATTCATGACGGTAAAGATTGAAG
>JAEVYV010000139.1 GCA_023392575.1 Bacteroidota bacterium
AAATAGGATTGGCCCAGGGAGATATAATAGGCTTCTTCGGTAGTGTGGCTGAGGGCGGCGGAAGCAAGCAGACCGCTGTCGCCGGCTTCTTTGTACTCCAGCACCGTAGCCCCGGAGCCATCGCTAAAGATCATGCTGTCGCGGTCGTAATGGTCAATCACACGGGATAGGGTTTCGGTGCCAATGACCAGGGCTTTTCGGGCAATGCCTGCTTTAAAAAAAGCATCGGCCTGAATGACGCCCTGCACCCAGCCGGGGCAGCCAAACAAAACATCGTAGCCAATGCAGTGCGGGTTTTGTATGCCCAGGTTGTGTTTTACGCGGCTGGCCAGGGCGGGCACGGCATCGGTTTGAATGGTGTGTTTGATGACGTTGCCAAAATTGTGCGCCACAATGATCTGGTCCAGCGTTTCGGGGTCAATGCCGCTGTCTTCAAGAGCCGCCTTGGCCGCTATGGTGGCAATATCGGAGGCATTGAGATTGACCGGGGCGTAGCGCCGTTCTTCGATGCCGGTGATCTGGCGGAATTTCTCTACGATCTCCAGCGGCTCGGTTTCAATTCGCCGATGATCTTCCGCATAAAAATTATGGATGGTGAAATCCCGGTTGCTCACAATTTCTGAGGGGATATAACTTCCGGTTCCTGTGATAATAGTCCTGTACATACTGGATATTCTGTTTATAATGGCAGACTGCGCCTGAAAAATTCAGGCAAAGGTAGGTGCAAATAAAAACCCAGCCGAGGCCGGGTGTTTAATATTGTCCAAAGCTCAGTTACTCATCGCTGAGGATATCGTCGGGAGACACGTTTTCGTTGGTGCTTAATTCCCGGGTGCGGTAGTTGTTCCATTCGCTGCCGCTTTGAGGATTCTCCTCAGCCTCTTCGTTCTGCATGCTTGTGTTTTGCTGCTGCCCGGTTTGGGGGGTGCTTTTTTCGGTGTCCTGACTGCGCTGCCCGGTTTGTTGGGTTTGTTTGCGGTTAGTGTCTGTCATGTTCTATATCTTTTAAAAGTGAATTAATGGTTTGACCAGAAATCAGCATGCAAAAATTATGCATCGACCGGAAGGGAAGGAAGGGTTTACGTATGGGCTTGCTCTGTTTCATCCTGCGCTAAGCTTATCTTTAATAGAAATTCTGCTATATGAGAAGTTCTGTTCTGCTGCTTCTTCTGTGTCTTCCTGTTTTCCTCTTTGCCCAGCAAACCCAAAAACCACCACTACATGGAAAGAATTGGGTGGCCATCACCGGAAAGCCGCTGGCAGCGCAGGCAGGTGCCATGCTTTTTCAAAAAGGCGGCAATGCGGTGGATGCTGCCTGCGCCATGCTGGCGGCCACCTGCACCATGTGGGATGTATTGAGCTGGGGTGGTGAAACCCAGGCCCTCATCTACAACCCCAAAACCGGGAAAGTCATTGGAATCAATGCCTTGGGTGTGGCGCCGACGGGAGCCACGGCGTCCTTCTTTAAAGACCAGGGCATGAGCTATCCGCCGGAATACGGCCCGCTGGCTGCGGTTACCCCCGGCACTCCGGGCGGCTTGTGTACCATGCTGGCCGAGTACGGTACCAAAAGTTTAAAAGAAGTGCTGGAACCGGCCATGCAACTGGCCGAAGGCTATCCCATAGAAGCGCAAACGGCCAACAGCATCGAACGCGGCAAGGAGCGCATCAAGCAGTGGCCCTACTCCAAAGAAGTTTTTTTGCCGCACCTGGGCGAGCAAAGAGAAGCTCCCGAGGCTGGTGAAATCTTCCGGCAGCCCGATCTGTTGCAAACCCTGCAAAAAATGGTGGAGGCCGAGCAGCAGGCCCTGAAAAAGGGAAAGAACCGAAAGCAAGCTATTTATGCGGCCTACGACCGCTTTTATAAAGGCGATATAGCCCAGGAGTTTGTGCGGGGCAGCAAGGAGCAGGGCGGATTGATCACCATGGAGGATTTGGCCCAATGGAGGGTGATTCAGGAAGAGCCGCTGAAGGTGAACTATAAGGGCATTGATGTGTACAAACTATCGCAATGGACCCAGGGGCCCGTGTTGTTGCAGGCATTGAACATCCTGGAAAATTTTGATCTCAAAAGCATGGGCTATAATTCGGCCCGTTACATCCACACTTTGTATCAAACCATGAACCTGGCTTTTGCCGACCGGGATTTTTATTATGGCGATCCTTATTTCCCGCCAGAAGAGCCCATGAGGGGTTTGTTGTCAAAAGAATATGCAAAGGAAAGGGCGGGGCAGATCAACTGGACAAAGAACGACCCCAAAGCCGGTCCCGGCGACCCTTATCCTTTTGAAGGCAAAGCCAATCCTTATGGGCAGTTACTGCAAAGGGGTACTTCTTTTCGCAGCCCGGTGGCGGATGAAAACTACCTGGACCAGCTAAGAAGGGGCACCACCTCGGTGGAGGCCGCGGATAAGGAAGGGTGGGTAGTGTCCATTACGCCAAGCGGCGGTTGGGTGCCGGCCTGCATTGCGGGCAAAACCGGTGTGGGCATGAGCCAGCGCATGCAAAGTTTTGTGTTGGATGCTGCGCTGAATCCGTTTAACGTGGTTGAGCCCGGCAAGCGGCCCCGGGTAACCCTTACGCCTACCCTGGCTTTAAAAGACGGAAAGCCCTATCTGTCCTTCGCCGTGCAGGGCGGCGACACGCAGGATCAAAACCTGTTGCAGTTTTTTTTAAATGTTGTGGAATTTGGCATGACGGTGCAGGAAGCTTGCGAGGCGCCCAACATCAACTCCAACCAGCTTTATCTTTCCCTGGGCGGCGAAGACCGCAGGCCCAAGCCGGGCTCCATTCTTTTGAATTCCGCTATACCGGACTGGATACGGCGGGAGTTGAAAAACATGGGGTATACCTTAAGTTTTGAGGACCGCACGTCGGGGCCGATCAATGCCATTTATTTTGACTGGAAACACGGAAGTTTCTGGGGCGGCAGCAGCAACCACGGCGAAGATTATGGCATAGCGTGGTAAGTACCTGAGAGTCTCCCGGGTGGTTTCTTTAAAGACAAGGTTCTATTGTTTTAGGCCGGGCTGGTGATCAGGACATACAAAGTGCCTGCAAAAATGACGATGGCGAGCAGGTAAAAAAAGAAATTGCGAATGAGCGCCGAAGTGTTGGTGCCGGAGGGTCGTTTGAAAGCGTTTTTCATTAGATGGATCTTTAGGATAAATTGAGGTAATTAAGATAGTGCAATCGTTTGTATTTCAAAATAGCCCTGCCGTGGTTTTTGAAAATTTGTAAAAAAAACCAGTTGTGCAACTGGTTTTGATCCTGTGTGAACCAAGGCTCCTGCTGGTTGCCTGCCGGTAAATCATCAGGCTGTTGCCCGGTTTGGATCCACCCGGAAGGATACCTTGCAGATCACTCCATAGGAGGCTACCCGGCCATCCTGTACATGAACCTTAAAATCCTTAACGTAAACCGAGTCGATGTTGTGAACGGTTTTGGCAACCTCGCTGACGCAACTCTGAATGGCATCGTCAAAACCTTTTTCAGAAGAGGCAATGACCTCAATAACTTTTACAATGGGCATAACGTATGGTTTTGGGTGAAAAAAATTGTATTGAAAAGTTACCAAAGTTCTCCGGGAAAGAAGCGGTTTTGTGGCTTGGCCAGGCTTTGAGGAAGAGTTTGCGCACAGGCCTGCATAAAGAAGCCCTTCTGTAAAGAAGGGCGTTTCTTATGGAAAAGAGCACTGCTTAAGGCTTGAGTTTGATGACCGGCATGAGCTTGTACGCACCGTTCTCTTCTTTCACGGACAGGGCTGCGTCAAAGTCCAATGTAAACGTGTTGAGCGTTTCGTTTAGCTCCTTATCTATTTTGATTTTCAGTCCGGAAGACTCTGCGCTGGGGGTGGACAGCGAGTGTTTCTGCCCGTTCACAACCACATAATTATCGGGACCCAGAATAAAGCGAACCTCCTTAAGCACACCCTCCGGCACATTGTCTTGCGCCAGCACCATGGTTACGCCATTTTGCAGGTCCAGCAGATTGACCGTGGTGTCTTTTGACTGGATGGCAATCCACCCGGCATCAGCCTGGTTTATTTTTACCTGTAGGCTTTTGATATGGACGTTCACCGAATCGTAGGCGGCCGGGTTATCGGTGAGGAGCAGTTGCAGTGGAACCTGCTTGTTGTTTTTGCTGCAGGCTGCGAAGAAAAAACAAATGCCTAAAACAAATGAAACCGAACGGATTGGAGCTTTCATATTCATAGGTTATTTGAGCGCTAAAATAGAATAGTAGTCAGACAGGAACTGATGCATTCCTACTCTTTTTTTAACTTTTTTCCCGCGGGCGGGATCGTAACTGTACGAGGTTTTTTTCAGGCATAAAAAAGCCACTCTTTGTTCAAGAGTGGCTTTGATCTATGATTTTTGTTTTCTTAAAATCCTTTCTTTTCCTGGGCTTTTTGCATTGGGTTGGGCCCTTGCGACTGGCCGCGGGTTGCCTGGCGGGTTTTAAACACCTGGAAGCGGCTGGGTGTTTGCGCCCCGTTGCCCCATACATTGTTGCTTTCGTCTATGTCGGCTGTTTCGCGAAGCGGATCCAGTTTGATCGAAGCAACTTCTTTGTCTTTCATAAAGAACTTGGTCACGTTGTTTTCGTTATGACGCCAGATCTGAGCCGGAATGCGGTCGATTTCCGTGCTGCCGTCTTTGTACGTCCACTCGATGATGATCGGCATCACCAAGCCACCTTTGTTGCTGAAGCTTAACTGATAGAAATGCTTTTGAGCCAAAACGGCTTTTTCGGCATCGGTCAGTTGCTCGGCATTTGCCGGCGTAAAGCTGTAGGCATACTTAGCGGTGTCATAGGGTTCTATGCCGCGGGAATACCTCCAGTAAAAATCACGCAGCGAAGTATCCACATCTGTCTGAAACTTGATGGTGGGGTCCTGGCGGTTTCTGATTTTGGTAAGGTCTTCTACCGAAGGCAAGGGTTTTGCCAAAGGCTGCAGGCTTTCGGTGTTGCCACGTCCGCCAAACCGGCCTTCGCCCTGTGATGGCGTGCCGCTAAAATCAGCCCGGGCATATTTTACCGAATCCAAAGAAATGTCCACCGCATCGGTGCTGTAGAACCAGCCCCTCCAGAACCAATCCAGGTCTTCGCCGCTGGCATCTTCCATGGTGCGGAAAAAGTCGGCCGGTGTGGGATGCTTGAAGGCCCAGCGGCGTGCATACTGCTTAAAGGCATAATCGAACAGCTTGCGGCCCATGTTGGTTTCCCGCAGGATGTTGAGGCCTGTAGCCGGTTTTGCATACGCATTGGGGCCAAACTGCACAATGTTCTCGGAGTTGGTCATGATGGGCTCCAGTTGGTTTTTGGGCAGCTTCATGTAGTTCACGATCTCGTAAGCCGGGCCGCGGCGGGACGGGAAGTTGTTGTCCCACAACTGCTCGGTGAGGAACTGCACAAAGGTGTTCAGGCCTTCGTCCAGCCAGCTCCACTGGCGCTCGTCGCTGTTGATGATCATGGGAAAGAAGTTGTGTCCCACTTCGTGAATGATCACACCCAGCATGCCGTACTTGGTGGCTTCGGTATAGGTGCCGTCTTTTTCGGTGCGGCCGTAGTTGAAGCAGATCATCGGGTATTCCATCCCGTTGGCGGCTTCCACGCTTTGCGCCACAGGGTAGGGGTAGGGAATGGTAAAGTCGGAATAGGAGCGGATCGTATG
>JAEVYV010000190.1 GCA_023392575.1 Bacteroidota bacterium
CTTGGAGGGGGGGCCGCATGCTTTCGCACAGAGCGTTGATGTACGCTTCGTTATCGTAGTATGCTTTAATGGCGGTGAGTTTAAACGTATAACCGCCTTTTTGGTGTTGTTCTTTGGCGTACTCCACGGCGGTTTCGTAACTGCTCATGGCATAGTGCGGATACATGGGCACAACAATTACCTCCTCCAGGCCGGGGTGTTCCTGCACCAATTGATCAAACGCGGCTTTGGGGGACGGATTTCCGTAACGCATGGCAATAACTACCGGCTCCTCCACTTCTTTTTTCAACGCATCGCGCAGTTGTTTGGAAATTACAATGAGTGGCGAGCCCTGCTCGGTCCAGATAGAGCGGTAGGCTTCAGCCGATTTCGGTGCCCGGAACGGGATGATAATGCCTCTTACCAGGAGGGTCCGAAGTAACCAGGGCTTGTCGATCACCCGCTCGTCCATCAAAAATTCATCGAGATAGCGCTTAACGTCTTTTACTTCTGTTGAATCGGGCGAACCCAGATTCATCAGGATTATGGCTCTTTTCATATCAGGTCCGCAAATTTAAGCACAACTCGTTCATCCTTTTCCGCAATTGAGGGGCCTCATTTGGCAACCTGATGAAAATCAGCCAGTGAAATGACAGAGCAATGACACTGAATTTAGTTTATTGCAGCGGCTGAATTTACTTTTGCGCTGGGATTGTTTTTGAATAAAATGGACTCGCAATATTTTAAAACCATATCAAATTTCTTTGTAGCAGGCATTAACTATAAAAAATCGGATGCGTCGATCCGCGGCCAGTTTGCCATCAACCAGGACCAATACCTTTCTGTTTTGCAAACTGCCGCCGACCAGGGACTCAACGAAGTGTTTGTACTTTCGACCTGCAACCGCACCGAAATTTATGGTTTTGCCCACTGCAGCCACCAGCTGACAAGCCTGTTGTGCTCCCAAACCGTGGGGGATGCCGCCACTTTTGAAAAATCGGCTTACATCAAAAATGGCATTGAGGCCGTGGCGCATGTGTACGAAGTGGGCGCAGGACTGGATTCACAAATTCTCGGCGATTATGAAATTGTGGGCCAACTGAAAACAGCCGTGCGGTTTGCCAAGGAACAGGGTTTTGTCGGCACGTTTACCGAGCGCCTGGTCAACTCGGTGCTGCAGTCTTCCAAATTAATAAAAAACAGTACCGAACTCAGTGGCGGCACCGTATCTGTTTCTTTTGCCGCCGTGCAATACATCCGCAGCAAGGTAAGCAACCCTTCTTCCAAAAACATTTTGCTGCTGGGCGTGGGCAAGATTGGCCGGAACACCTGTAAAAACCTGGTGGACTATCTGAACACCAACAACATCACACTGATCAACCGCTCCCCCGAAAAAGCGCAGGAACTGGCCAGTGAGCTGGGATTGAGGGCCGCCAAACTGGAAAACCTGGCTGCCGAAATTGAAAAGGCGGACATCATTTTGGTGGCGACCAATTCGGCGGAGCCAACCATTTTGAAACACCACCTGGAAGGCCAGGGCGAAAAATTGATCATCGATCTTTCCATTCCATACAACGTCGAAGCGGCCGCCCAAAAGTTACCCAATGTGCAGTTGGTGAACGTGGATGAGCTTTCCCGACTGAAGGACGAAACCCTAAAAATGCGTCTGGCCGAAGTGCCCAAAGCAAAAGCAATCATAGCGGAACTGATGCAGGAATTTGAAGAGTGGTGCGAAATGCGCAAGCACGTACCGTTGTTGAAAGACCTGAAAGTAAAGCTGAAAGAATTGTATGCGCACCCGCAATACGTCCAAAACAAAAGCTGTTCAAAGAAAATTGATTCCCAGATACAACGTGTGCTGAACGAAACGGCCGGGAAAATCAAAATACAAAACCAAAGGGGCTGTCAGTACATTGCCGCCCTGAACGACTTTATAAGCGCCAAAAATTAATGTCAAAGATTTTACGAATTGGTACAAGAGACAGCCAACTGGCTGTGTGGCAGGCTACATTAGCACAAGACCTGCTCCGGCAGGCGGGCATCGCCTCCGAACTGGTTTACATGAAAAGCGAAGGCGATGTGGACACCGTCACCCCCCTGTATGCCCTGGGTGTAACAGGCGTTTTTACCAAAACCCTGGATGCGGCTTTGCTCAATAACCGTATTGACATTGCCGTGCACTCCATGAAGGACGTGCCCGTGCAATTGGCGCAAGGCATTCGGCAGGCAGCGGTTTTGAAAAGAGCTTCGCACAAAGACCTGTTTGTTCCACACCCTGACTTTCAAGATCAGAGTTCCATTTTTGGAATGGGTGTTGTCGAACGCACAACTCTAAGTATTACATCGACAGGTAAAAAAATAACAGAAGAAATTGAGCACAGGTCTCAAGAAGATACGGGACCAATGCTGGATGCGATTGTCGCCACAAGTTCTATTCGTCGTATAGCCCAATGGAAGCGGCGATATCCCAATCATAAAATTGAGAACCTAAGAGGAAACGTCAATACCCGGCTACGGAAGCTACGTGAAAGTAATTGGGCGGGGGCAATATTTGCTGCCGCTGGTTTGGAAAGAATTGGCCTAAGACCTGAAAATGCAATCGAATTAGATTGGATGTTGCCGGCGCCGGCACAAGGCGCCATCATGATAGCATGCAGAGAAGATGATAACTATGCGTTTGATTCCTGTGTGCCGTTAAATGATGAACACACAGCCTTATGCACTAAGATTGAAAGGGACTTCTTAAGTGGTTTGATGGGCGGATGTTCAACTCCCATTTCCGCTTTCGCAGAAGTGAAAAATGGTGAAGTCCTTTTTAAAGGACAAATACTGGATCCGAATGATTTACAGATGGGTATTGCCGAAATCAGCGGAGGAGATACGTTGAAGAATGCCCACAACATGGGCTTGAAATTTGCTGAGCAACTTTTGGCAGGTCCGGCAAAAAAAATAATAGAGAGCATACGCAATAAAGGATTGACTACCAATGACGAAGCATAAGGTTTTAAGCACAAAAAAACTGGAGTCTTCGCTCATCGAACAAGCGAAACAAAGCGGTGTGGAAATTAGTGAGCAGGAATTCATTGCCATAAAACCCATTTGTACCAAAGAAAAACAGGATGAAGTGCTGTTGTGGGCGTTGAGCCGCGATGTGCACTACGTAGTGTTTACCAGCGCCAACGCTGTGGAAGCGGTAAAAAATTATTTGCGTGATGGCGCCAACGGGTTTGCACCCAACTGGAAGGTCTTCTGCATATCGGGCAGAACCAAAGCGGCGTTGCAGCCTTTTGTCAAAGACGAACGAATTGTTGCCACAGCCGAATACGGAAAACACCTGGCGCAAAAAATTGTTGCCAGTGGTGTAAAGGAAGTGGTGTTTTTCTGCGGCAATAAGCGCCGCGATGAACTGCCGGCCATTTTAAAAAATGCAGGCATACAAGTGCAGGAAATAGTCGTGTATGAAACCATAGAAACCCCTGCACCGGTTACCGTTGATGCGGATGCGGTTTTGTTTTTCAGCCCAAGTGCGGTGCAAAGTTTTTTTACCGCCAACCAGCTCAAAAAAAACACGGTTTGTTTTGCTATTGGAACCACCACCGCCGACGCCATAAAAGATTTTGCAGGCAATAAAATCATCATTAGCGATGCCACCAGCCAGGAAAGCCTGCTGGCATCGGTGCAGCTGTATTTCGAGGGCAGCACCTGTTCCGAGTGAGGGTTGACGCTCTGTTGCGTAGCAGTAAGAACGCACAAGAGTGCGACGCAACGGAAGACGACAGTAGTCCTGCAGCCCGGTACATGCCCACCAGGTAAACCATAAAAAAACAGCAAGCCGTAGAAGGGATGATGGAACTGAAGAACGGCAAGCCATAAACCATAAACAAGAAACAAGAAACGATATTATGAGCCAGTTAAAGAACGATTTATTATTAAGAGCCTTACGTAAAGAAAGTGTGGAACGCCCTCCGGTGTGGATGATGCGCCAGGCCGGCCGCTATTTGCCCGACTACATCAAGCTGCGGGATAAATATGATTTCTTTACCCGGGTGCAAACCCCGGAACTGGCCACCGAAATTACGCTGCAACCCGTAGACCAGGTGGGGGTGGATGCGGCCATCATCTTCTCCGATATATTGGTGATTCCGCAGGCCATGGGCCTGGAAGTGCTGATGGAAGAAGGCAAAGGCCCATCGCTACCGAAAACAATAAAGACCCAACAAGATATTGAGGCGCTCAATACAGCTAATGCGGAAGAGCATTTGAAGTATGTATTGGATGCATTGGCCCTTACCAAAAAAGAACTGAACGGCCGGGTGCCCTTGATTGGCTTTGCCGGTGCGCCCTGGACCCTGCTTTGCTACATGGTTGAAGGCAAGGGCAGCAAAACCTGGGATAAGGCCAAACAGTTTGCT
>JAEVYV010000204.1 GCA_023392575.1 Bacteroidota bacterium
CGTCCTGGGCTTGGGGTTGTGAGCCATAAAAGGAAACGGCTGCTTTCAACTCCGGTACGTGTACCGCCAATTGGTTGGCCATGGCGCCGCCCCAGCAAAAACCCACGCAGCCCAAAGAGCCGTTGCAATCGCTGCGGGTTTTTACATAGTTCAATCCGTTGATAAAGTTTTGCAGGTTTTGTTTTGCATCCAGTTTGGTAAACAGTTCCCTTGCCTGGTCGGTGTCGGTGGGTGTGCCGCCCAGCGGCGACAGGGCATCGGGAGCAATGGCCAGATAGCCAGCCTGCGCAACTCTGCGGGCAACGTCTTCAATATGAGCGTTCAGGCCCCGGTTTTCGTGGATCACCATCACGGCCGCGTATTTTTTTGCCTTTTGGGGCCGGGCAATATAGGCCCGCATCGTTCCGTTGGCCCCGGGATACGTGATTCGTTCGGTAAACAATTCTTCTGTGGTGGTTTTATGGGCCGTCGCACAACTTTCCAGCATGGGAATGATGGTCATGGCCGCTGCCAGGCTTCCGGTTAAGCCCACAAGTCGTTCTATAAACTCGCTGCGTTTTAGAGGTTTGTGGGTGTACTCGTCGTACAGGTTAATGATGCGTTGGTCCATGGCAGTTAGGTTTAGGTTCTAAGGTAAAAAAAGAGTGGTACAATGCCATGAGAAAGGCTGTAAAACCACTAGCCGAACCGTGCTTGGAAACCAGTTTTTCTTTAAAGCATCATGCCCGGAACTGGCCGGGCATGATGGTCATGATTAGTGCGTACTTATAGCGAGTCGTAGTTGCCATCTGGTGTATCCGAACTCTGCTTTTGCGAAGATTCTCTGTTTCTATCCGCACGTTCTCTTGCTGATTGCCGGTCGGCACCAATGTCCGAACGCAAGGAGCCGGATCTGTTTTCCGATTGCCGGTTGGAAGAAACATTCTGTGTTTGATTTTGTTCTGTTCGCTGACTGTCTTGCTGTCCGCTTCTGTTTCTGCTTTGTTCCATAGTAATAGATTTTATAGTTAAACAATCATTGTGCTTATTCTACCGTAAAACGATGCCAAACATTAATGCAGGTCTTGCTTGTTTACCCAAATGATTCTTAAGAAAGCTCCGTATGGAATGGAGAATTATTCACAGGAGCGTCCTCTGTGCCATTTAAGGCATTCTATTTGTGAAATTTTTGCAAAGCAAAAATTTCACAATGGAGTGGAAAGCAGTAGTACAATTTGAAGAAGGGCTTGCTTGTTACCAAATTACCCCCGAGTCGAACGGAATTTATCAGGCCCGCTTGTTACAATACCAGGGCAACGCAGCCCGGTTGCCCCCTTCGGAAATCATTTTGGTCCGGGGCTATAGGCAATGGTCGGGAAGTTATGAGCGGCAAGACTTGCTCAACGAATTGGGTAAAGCCATTGAGGCAATGAACCGCCAAAAAGAAACCCCACAAAACAGCCGTTCGTAACAGGCGTTTGTTCATCCGTGGCTTTTGCTTTAATTGGGGCTTGGTGGTTTGATCGGTCAAATCGGGCAATCCATTCAACAACATTCCCCATCGTACTAAAAAAGCGGTTGGCTTTTCCGGTTATCAAATTCTGCAACCCCGTTTTGTACCCATTTCTTGCAATCAATTTTTCAAAAGTTTTATAAGATTGCAGCGGGGATGAGGAAAAGAAAACGCACCGGGTCTCCACTAGATCGCAACCAATTGTAAAGAAGATTTGCAGCGTGCAGGTGAACAAAATATAATGCTTGAAACAGTTGATGATCTAAATGGAACATGAAACCAGCGGAAACTTGGGTTGACAACAGCCACAATATTTACAGCTTTCATTTCTTTGGGTGTTGTACATTCGGTTTTAAACAAAACTATGGCCATTTGGTTTCAATCGTATACACTGGAGGGGGTGCAAAAAAGAGGACGGAGTACGATGGTGGAGCACCTGGGTATTACCATTACAGAACTGGGCGATGATTATCTTGCCGGTACCCTGCCGGTGGATCACCGCACCATACAGCCTATGGGTATTTTGCACGGTGGGGCTTCAGTAGCCTTGGCCGAAACGCTGGGCAGCATTGCTGCTAACCTGGTTGTTGATCCTCAAAAACAGTATTGCGTTGGTTTGGATATTAATGCCAATCATATCCGGGCCGCCCGGTCCGGACTGGTGACCGGAAAGGCAAAGCCTTTGCATTTGGGGTCCTCTACCCAGGTGTGGAGCATAGAAATAACAGACGAGGAACAAAGACTGGTATGCATCAGCCGGTTGACGATGG
Source organism: Bacteroidota bacterium (assembly GCA_023392575.1). GTDB lineage: Bacteria > Bacteroidota > Bacteroidia > Chitinophagales > Chitinophagaceae > Flavisolibacter. Next base: position 2,263 of record JAEVYV010000204.1, read on the forward strand.
CGGTTTTGAACAAATCTTCTTAGGGAAGGGGCAGGGTAAAAGAAAAAGTGCTGCCCTGGCCTGGCTTGCTTTCAATTTGCATTTGCCCGCCGTTCTTGGTTAAAAATTCTTTGCACAGCATCAGCCCCAGACCTGTGCCCGATTCGCTGGCCGTTCCCCTTGTGGTATAAAAATTCCCCTCGTTGATCTTGCGCAGCGCCTCCTCGCTAATGCCCGTTCCGGTGTCCTCAACATATACTTCAACAAAATAAGACAGCTGGTTGATGCCAATGGTAATGTGCCCGTTTGACGGCGTGAATTTGATGGCGTTGGAGACCAGGTTGCGCAGCACCAGGTGAATCATGTCCTTATCGGCATAGACATGAATGGGCTCCTGGACCTGGCTTTCCAGGCAAACTTTTTTGGCTTCTGCCTGCAGCCGTAGCAGCTTGACCACATCATCAATCAGCTGCGAGAGGTTGATTTCCTGTGCCCGGACGCCATCGGCCTGCATCTGGCTTTTCGACCATTGCAGCAAATTTTCCATCAGGCCAATGGTGTAATTCAAATCGTTCAATACATCGGGCACCATCAGTTTTACTTCCCGGGCCGGCAGGTTGTAGGTGTGGATGTTCTGAAACAGGTTGCGCAGGGCATAGAGGGGCGACTTTAGGTCATGCGAAATGACAGAAAATAATTTGTTCTTTAACGAATTCAGATCCGACAGCTCTTTTTTCTGCATCTGCAAAAGGGTGGCTTTGTCGGCAATGACTGCTTTTTGCTGCCGGATCTCTTTGTTCTGTTTCTGCAAGATCCGGTTTTGGGCGAGCAGCCGCAACTGGTATTCGGTATTTTCTTTTTTGATCAGGTAGAGGCCGTAAAAAATAAACACAATGGCCAGGGCCTGGTTAAAAAGGTAAAGAAATTTGTTTTCCAGCTCCACCTCGTAAATAAAATCCTTCAGCACCACCGCCAGAATAAAATAACTGGTCATGGAAAAACCAATGGTAAAAAGCATGTAGCCGATGTCGTGCAAAAAGAAAACAGATAAAATGCCATACAGAATGAAATGCAGTTCTATGCCGGCATTCATGCCGTTGAGGTAAACCACACAGGAAAAAAACGGATAGGCGATGAAATAGGTGAGCAGGGCTGCTTCGTATTTGTGGCGGTGGTTCAAAAACAAAACCACGCTGCTGGTCAGGGCGGGCAAGCAGGCGATCAGCCAGGCACTCAGGGGAATATCTTTTCGGTACAAAAGGCCCAGCAAGGGAATAAGGAGCCCGGTAAGGAGTTGGAAAAAATTCAGCAGGTTAAAAACCCCAAGTTTTCTTTTTTCATACTCACCCATTTCCCCGGTAAACCCGGTTGTCTTGATCTTTTGAAGAAATTGTGCCGAATGTTGGAGGAGCGGCTCAAATATTTTGGGGAAATCAGCAGAACGTACCTTTCCTTGCAGGGACTGAAGTTTTTGGGTCAGGATTTCCATGGTGCTGGTGGTTATTGGATTTGGATGGAACAAAATAAGAATTAAAATTCATTTGCTCAAGCATTGGATAGGTGAAGTTATGGAGCCTTGTCGCAAAAGGCCTTATCCATGAAGATTATCTTTCAAGAATACAGGAACTTACTTAAGCTGCCTTAAAAAAGCGGTTTTGCGGGCTGCGTCCGATGGTTTTTGGGGTTCCTCCTGTGCATGGCTATGATCGTAGCTGTAATACCATGCATGATGCAGTGGGAAATATTCTTCCATCGAGATCCAGGGAAACTTTTTCTGTAGCTGAAAAACAGTGCCCTTCGAAAAAACGCTGTTGTGCGTTAACAACAGCATGGCCGAGGCCAATAAAAAAACACCCCACCACGCCAGGGGTTCTGCCCACATGCCCATGAATGAATTGACCCGGGAAGTTTGGGGATTAAAGCTGAGGTAGCGAATAGAGATGGTCCGCTGCGAAAACTCAATTCCGTTGCGCATGTAGCTATCAAAATACATACTGCCGTTTACCGTATAGCTTACATGAATTTGATTGGCTTCAAAAGGAGTGACAACCGTTCCGGTGGTTACCCGGCTCAAAAGCCAGGGCGCAAAATAAAAAACCAGAACAAGGCCGGTCAGCCCGTTCAATAGTAAAAACATTTTGATCTTGCCAAATCGCATGCTTGATTAAAGATATGGGTTGTGGGATAATTTTTGATGGGTATTTTTTGCTAACCTTTTTGCATAACCGCACAAGTACGGTGGCATAATATTTATTGTTCTGTTCTAATCATTCGTATGGAAGAAAAAAACAAAATTCTTGAGGCGTATACCGAAAAGGAGAAGACTGCTTACCTGGGGGCCATCATGTCCATTGCCACGGCCGACCGGCAGGCTTCTGAAGAGGAAATAGCAGGGATGGAAGCCTTGACCGAAGCCGCCGGGCTTTCCGAACCACAGAAAAGAACAGTGGTTGGCGGCGCTACAGAGACATCGGGAAAAGAATTGATCCGGTTTCTGGATGGTTTAAAAAACAGTGAGTTGCGCTTTTCGCTTATAGCAGACCTCATGCTTTTTGCAAAAGCCGATGATGTGTATGAGGAAGAAGAGGAAGAAAACGTGCACAAGATTGCCGAATACCTGGGCGTGAATGAGCACCAGCTTGCGCTTCTTGATCAGTTTGCCGACAAGGCCAGAACAAAAGAGGTGCCGGTGCGACAGGATGACTATTCAAACTTTTTACAGGACCTGGCAATGAAAGATAAATTGCAAAATGAGGGAATTAACGGTAGTGGTCTGTTGGGTAGTTTGCTTGGCGTCACAGCGCCAGACATGCTAAGCAATATGTTTTCAAACCCGTCTGCTGAGCAGGGCACAATGGGTGGAATGAACAGGGGCGGTTGGGTATCGGCCGTAGCCGCATTTTGCCGGGGACGAAATTTTGTAAGCACGGCCCATATGCTGAACCGGGTATTGGGCCGGGGCGGACATCTGTAAACAGGAATATGTACTGGATCATTCAATTATTGGTCAATGCCGGTGTGTTATTCCTGCTGGCAGGAATACTGACGGATGTTAAAGTGAGAAGCTACGGAACAGCCGTTCTGGTGGCCCTGGTGATTGGGTTTTTAAATGCTACGGTAGGTTTTTTGTTAAGGCTGCCCTTAAACATTATTACGCTTGGGCTTTTGTCGTTTTTTGTGCGGTTATTGATAACTGCTGTTGTCATTAAGATCACCGACCGCTTTTTTTCTGGTTTCGAGGTAAGAACGTTTACATCCGCCCTG
>JAEVYV010000390.1 GCA_023392575.1 Bacteroidota bacterium
GTCCACCACCCGGTCGGGATAACCATGCGAGGTGAGGCGGACTGGCACGCCCCCCGAGGCAGAAATAACATACACATCACTGTTGCCGTCGTAATTGCCGGTGAAGGCAATGCTTTTGCCATCGGGAGAGAATTTTGGAAAGATCTCCACTCCGGCAGGCGAGCTGAGTCTGACCGCTGTGCCCCCGTTTTTGGGCATGACCCAAAGGTCGTTGGCATAGGTAAACACGATCTGGTCTTTGGACACGTCGGGGAAGCGGAACAAACCGGCATCTATTTGGGCAAAGCCGGAAGCCGCAGCCATCATGCAGGCAAGCAGGAAAACCAACTTTCTCATACTGGTGAGTATTAATTGTACAATTAACTTACAAAAATTATTGCTTTTACCAGCAGGAAAATGGTGAACGGCGAGGGAAGTAAAAAATGAAAAATGAAAAAGGTTTTGGCCGCAACTTTCACCTTGCTATCTAAGAAAAAGACGGTTTGAAGCTCCTCTTTAGGGCTGGGCTTACCATCTTGCTACCACCTTAAAATTTACCAGCCTTGGCGTTAGGCGGTTGGGCATGGTGAAAATATTGTTTTCAAAATCTTTGATGAGCAAATAGGAAATGGTGTTGGGGCGGTCGATCAGGTTAAACAGCTCCAGACTGGCCCAGATGTTTTGAAAGTTGCGGAAGGGAGAGCGGCTGCGGCGGCTGCTTTTTTCGCTGTCCAGCAACAGGGCACTGAAGCCCAGGTCCACTCTTATGTAGGGCTCGATGCGCAGGGCATTGCGGTATTGTACACTGCCCGGAATATTATAAGGCAGGTTGGAGCCATAAAGGGTGTTGATATAGACCTTGAAATTTTTATTGGTTGCCAGATAGTCCTGAAAGAACATGCCAAAGGTTATCAGGCGGTCGGTCGGCCGGCGCAGCCAGCCGCCCTGCACGGTGGCGCTGTCAACGGGTTTGTGGTTTTCGTCCAGCGTATAGGTTTTGTAAAAATCGTTTTCCAGGTCCTCCCTTGTCCGCATTAGTCCCAGGCTCACCCAGCTTTCTGCATCCTTAACCAGTTCACCAAAGAGGCGCATTTCCAGTCCTGCGGCATAAGCCTTCCCACTGTTTTCTCCAAAATAACGGATGCGGACATTGTCCATGTCGTAGGGTACCAACTGGGTGATGTGTTTAAAATAGGCTTCGGTGGTTAGGCGCAGGGGCCGGTTCAGGCCAAAAAAATTATAATCGGCGCCCAACACCAGTTGGCTGCTGCGCTGGGCTCTTAGGTCCGGATTAATAGTACCGTTGTAACGGCGCAGCTCACGGTAAAAAGCCGGTTGGTGGTACATACCTGCCGCGGCCCGCAAAACCAGGTCCTTTTTCCAGGCGGGTTTCCAGGACAGGCCCAGCCGGGGGGCAATCAGCAACTGGTGGTTCAGGTCATTGTAATGAAAACGGATGCCGCCATTGACGGTATAAACGGCTTTTTGGCTCTGGAGCACCAGATTATCCTGCAGATAAGCGCTGAATTTATTGATGTTGAGGCTGGCTGAGGATTGGAGCACTTTGTTTAATTGCAGCACATCGGGGTGGTAGGGCAGGGAATAGCCGGCCGAATCCTGATATTCCCACTCGTTCAGTTTGTCCTGGATTTGGGTTTTATGATAATCAAGTCCCCATTGAATCAAATGCGTATGAAGCTCATAGCTTCCCTTATGCGAAAAGGCATAATCAACCATATTTAACCGGTTGCGGGCAAAGTTTTGATTGATGCCTGCTCCCAGCGGATTGATGATCAGGCCATACGTGGAACTGGTTTGGTCAAAATCCCTGTCGCCAAACAAATAAGCCCCGGCAATATCTATGTTTTCCTGTTCGTCGTTTTCAAACCGGGAGGCCAGCCATTTGAGCTTTAGCTGTTTACCGGCCTGGTAGGTGGCAGACAGGCCCGTCATGGCCGTGGTGTAGGCATCCCGTTCCCTTCCCTGAAAATAAATGTCCAGGCCCAGGTTGGCCGTAAAAAAGGGCGAAAAAACACTGGAGGTTAATTGGCTGAACCGGGGGATGAGGGAAAACCGGGTTTGGGAAATGTTTCCCAGCACTTCGGCGCTCCATCGGTCATTCCACTGGTAATGGATCAGGGCCTGCAGATCAGAAGAAGAAGGGGTGTAGCTTCCCTGGGTTTCCTGCCGCTCGAGCAGGTTTCGGTTGCTGCGGTTGCGGACCCCCAGCACATAGGACAGCTTGTTTTTTACGCCAAGGCCTTCTACATGAAGACCCTGCTCCAGCAGGCTGATGTAGGCCGAGCCGCCAAAGGCTTTGGGTTTGTTGTATTGGATATCCAGCACCGAGCTCATTTTGTCGCCATATTTTGCCTGAAAGCCGCCGTTGTAAAAGCTGATGTTGCGCACCATTTCGGGGTTGATAAAACTCAGGCCCTCCTGCTGGCCGTTGCGCACCAGGTAGGGACGAAAGATCTCGAAATCGTTTACGTAAATGAGGTTTTCGTCGTAGCTGCCGCCGCGAACAGTGTACTGGGAGGTGAGTTCATTATTGGCGCCCACAAACACCTTGAGCAGGCTTTCCACCCCCATGAGCGGAGAGGGAATATGGATGATGGATTTGGGATTGGGTTTGATCAGTCCTGTTTCGGTTCTTTCCCGCTGGTCTTTCACAATCACTTCTTCCAGGGTGCTGTTTCCCGGCTCCAGGCGGATGGTGATCTGCTCCTGCTCGCCTTCGTTGAGCAGAAAATTTTGCTGTGCTGTTTTGTAGCCGCTGTACGAAAAGATGAGGGCAAAGGCCTTGTCGGCCGGAACCCTCAGAAAAAAGGTGCCGGAATCGGACGTGCGGACGCCGTTTTGCTGGCCCAAGATGGTTACCGAAACTTGGGGCAAGGGTTTTTCGGATTCATCGAGCACTGTACCGGAAACGGTGGCTGATTTTTTTTGAGCAAAGCACACAGAGCACAGGAACGTGGTTAGAAAAAGGATTGGATGGCAGCGGTTCACAAAAGCAGATTTGGAATAAAAGTAATCGATAAAGAAACAAACTTTTATTTATTTCCGGATCCTGCCGATTCTCAAGGCAAGGGGGAAACGAAATTCCCTCTGACCGGTATCGTTCCAGATTTGATCCAGTTTTTTTTCGACCAGGGCCAGGGGCGAGGTGCCGTTTTGGTTGGTATAGGCTTGCACCGCCGACCAGGTGGATAAATAACCTTTGAATTCTTCTTTGCTATAGCGTAGCTGCATCGAAAATTCTTTAGAGGGCAGGGGTGTAAACGCAAATTCCACGGTCCGGTAGCTATCCGCAACATATTTTCTGGCGGCATCCCAATAGGGCCCGGTAAGATCGCGGTAAAAATAGTTGATGAGAAGATTTAGATCTTCGTCTTCGCTTTGAAGCAGGTTGTAGGTCCAGATCGCCACTATTGCGTTTTGTTTGCCCACCCTTGTGGCTTCTTTGTGAAACGCTTTCCAGTTCAGCCAATGATAGGCTTGTGCCACCGTAATTAAATCAAACGTGTCGGGAGCAAAGGGTGTTTGTTCTGCAGCGGCTAACCGGTACCGTATATTTGGTTTCCGGATGGCATTTTTTAGTTGGGTTTCGCTGATGTCCGTGGCTTCTACCCGTGCAAAGTAACCGGCCAAAACAGCGGCGGCCTGCCCATTGCCCGTAGCACAGTCCCAGGCCCAGGTTCTTTGTTCTACAAAACGGAGGATATAATCAAACAACTCCTGCGGGTAAGATGGGCGGTATTTTGCGTAGAGGTCGGAGCGGTTGGAAAAAAGGTCTTTGGGCATGATACAAAAATACACAAACCCAAAGGTTGTGAAGCCTCAAGCCCTTCGCTCGGTCAGCCGGCACAAAAAAGCCCTGTCTTTTGCAAAAGACAGGGCTTCAGGTCGTTATAAAGAAAAGCTTGGTGCGTTGGATTCTTTTCTAAAGCGTTAGCCGGAGATTTTTTTTAGCTGTGCGATGGTTTGTTTGGGATCAGCCGATTTAAACACCGTATTGCCTGCTACCAATACATCGGCGCCGGCCTCAATAATGGACCGGGCGTTTTCCAGCGTAACACCGCCGTCGATCTCAATTTTTACATCCAGTTTGTTGTCGTCAATCATTTTTCTCAGCTCACGGATCTTATCCAAAGTGCGGGGAATAAATTTTTGTCCGCCAAAGCCCGGGTTCACACTCATGAGCAAAACCACGTCAATATCGCCCAGCACGTCCTGCAGCAGCGAAACCGGGGTATGGGGGTTTACCGCCACGCCGGCCTTCATATCTAGGGATTTAATTTGTTGAATGTTGCGGTGCAAATGCACACAGGTTTCTATGTGTACCGATAAAATATCGGCGCCGGCAGCCTTAAACGCTTCGGCATAGCGTTCGGGTTCCAGGATCATCAGGTGCACGTCGCAAACTTTATTGGTTGCCTTGCGGATGTGCTCAATCACCGGCAGCCCGAAGGAAATATTGGGAACAAAGCGTCCATCCATGACATCCAGGTGAAACCAGTCTGCTTCGCTTTCATTCAGCATCTTGCAATCTTCTTCAAGGCAGAGGAAGTTGGCAGATAATAAGGACGGGGCAATGAGGGCCATAAATTTCTTTTTTCAAAGTTCAATTGCGGCCGCAAGATAGGCAAAGATGTGGATGATTGTGTTATTGCTCGTTGAGCAATTGGAAAAGTCTTGTCAAAGATTTCTCGTTTTTAATTTTCAACTTCTCGTTATCAATAACAGCGTTAACCTGTTGTGCATAGGCAGGCATTTGCTTTAAAATGCTCTCTTTGTCTTTTTGAATGGACACGATCTGGTTGTTGGGTAAAAACGCATAAAAAAGCTCCTTGCTATAATCCCTTTTTTCTTCCGGTACATTTTCATCTTTATATAAGTGGATGGTTTTGGCTTTGCATTTCAATAATTGAAAGGGGCCGTCTACCAAGACCTGATAAAAAGTTTCCTGCGTGTTTTTGTCCACAGCCGGGTAAAAGCTTCGAAACCAAAACAGGACACTGTCATTTTTTTGAACCAGTTTCAACGTAAACTCTTCAATCGGGGCTAAGAACTCCATTATTTGTCCATTTTCCTGGAAATAGAGCTGGTTGTTATAAACATCAAAAATTAAGGGAACTTCCCTGGTTTCATTATTCCGAAAACGAACCCAGCCTGGGCTCCACTTTTGTTCCAAAAAATTAGACTGCACTGTTTCATCAGCATCATTTTCGGGCAATTTTCCGTAGGCTATCATCCTGGGAGAGTTAGATCTATATTCATTGGCTACTTGTCCCGAGGCGGTAAGAAATGCAAAGCAGGCAAAGAAGAAGAACAAAGTTGGGCGCATGTTTTTTTCTTAAACATACTAAAATTAAATAATGTTCTGCTGGTTTGTTAGAGTTTATCTGCTGCTTCCTTGGCTTCGGTCATCGACTTATCCAGGCCATAAGCTCTTTGGTAATTGAGCCGGGCTTCTTCTTTATGGCCCATGGCCTGCTGGGTTTTCCCTGTTAAATAATAAAACTCTGCCGAGGCCGGGGCAATGCGCAAAGCCAGTTCAAAGGTTTTGAGCGCCAGACCGTATTGTTTTTGATCCAGCAGCACCTGTCCCTTGTCGCGGTACGCATCTAAAAAATTATAATTGGTGCGTATGGCCTCGTCAAAGTTTTTGAGGGCTTCGTTGGGCTTTCCAGTATTAACCAGGTAAACCCCCTTAATGTAATATGCTTTTTCCAGTTCGGGTGTTTGGGCTTTGATGATAGAATCGGCGATGAGGAGGGCTTTGGGGTTCCTGGCCCCGGC